>JBGTFN010000514.1:0-2052 GCA_041747275.1 Gemmatimonadaceae bacterium
GCATGAATCGCATGCCAAGCGCGAGGCTGGCTGGTCCTCGTGGCGTGATGTTGCGGCTCGCCGCGTCGTAGCTTCGCACGGCCGCCACGCCACGCGGCCACTCCATCACCAGCAGAGTCACCGCGACGGCCGCATACAGTACGAGCACCGCGCGTACCAATGCGCTCGACCGCCACCGTGCTGGATAGGCGGGCGCGATGAGCGGCACCATGAGCGCAAGCGGCGACGCGAGAGCCGCACGTCCCATGACCATGCCAAGTACGGAATCCCTTGCTGCGACGGCGCCCTGAAGCCACTGCGGCGCGACACCGCTGCGTGCGACCATGTCGTCGGCGATGGCGATACACGCGATTACCGCGTTGTAGAGCACGATCGGTACTCCCACCGATGACGACACCTGGCGCCGGATCGTCGCGATCGATGCCTGCAATACCAACAACAGGCAGGTCGCGGGCCAGAGCCAGGCAACGCCGATGATGGTGCGAGCGCCTGTGTCGGTGGATGAGGCCACCGCCAGCACGGCCGCAGGTGCCACGAGCAGTCCCGCCAGCCCCGTCAGTGAAGCAAACCACACATCCCGGTCACGGCGCGTGGCAATCCACCCTGCCAGTGTCACGTTCCAGATGAGCACGATCAGCGCGATGAAAAGAGGGACGAGCCCCAGACGGAGAAGCATATCAGCCGCGAACGAGCCGTTCGGCGCGCACTTCGCCGGGCGCAAGACGTCGGGTGAGCACGTCGAACGCAGGAATGAGATCGTACCGGACCGGCGCGAGCAGGTCTACGAGAATCACGGCGCGTGACGGCACGGTGTGAAGTGTGGCGTGGCCGCCTTCGAGCAGCAGCATCGCGTCAACGCCGTGCGGACCGCTTGTGCGCACGAATGGTGCGCCGAGTGCGTGCAGTCCCGCCGCGCCGGCTGCGGCCACCAATACGCCACCGAGGCGCGCACCATCGCTGAGCAACTCGTCGGGGACGCCTGAGAACTCGGCGACGAGGTGTGCATGCGATGATGCGGGCGGGCGAACCGATGCAGCCATGCGCGGCAGGATAACCCGAGTCGGGCATTGCTGGCACCCCGGTCTCCCGTTCGGGTAGTTTTCTGTCATGAGCACGATCGCGTCGTACCTCACCGCGCCGAACATCGTCTCCGGCTCGCGCGTCGCACTGGCGGTGGCGTTCGTGGCAGTGGAAGCGGCGCCGGTGCGCGTGGCGCTGCTCGTGATCGCCTCGTTCAGCGACTTTCTCGACGGGTGGCTGGCGCGCCGCGCCGAACTCACGTCACGCTTTGGTGCGCTGCTCGATCCCGTCGCCGACCGATTGTTCGTCATGGCCGTGGTGTTCACGTTCGTCGCGGAAGCGCAGCTATCCGCCTGGCACGCCGCTGCGCTGCTCTTTCGCGACGTGATGAGCCTCATCGGCTGGTTCGTGGCGCGCAACGTGCGTTGGTTGCGCACCATTCCGTTTCGCGCGCGCAAGGCTGGCAAAGTGGTGACCGCGCTGCAGTTTCTGGCGCTGCTCTGCGTGCTGGTGTATCCGTTGCTGGTGAACGCGCTGGTGATTGCCGCGTTCGTCGTTGGCGTTGTTGCGTCGGTCGACTATACGCTCATGCTCTGGCGAGAGCGTGATCGAGAGCAGGCAGCAGCGACCTCGTCGCAATAGCAGCGACGCAACGGAAAAGGCCCCCGCATTGCTGCGAGGGCCTTCGCTTTCCTACAGATCGCCTTGCGGCGTTCGTGCAAGTGAACTCAGGCGCCAACCGTTTCCGGTGCCTTGGCCTTGAGCGGCTGCGCGAACCGTTCGCCGAGCGTACGAAGCTCGTTGGTCTGCGTATCCGTGAGTTCAGGGTACCGCGCCGTCATGTACTGCATCGTGGCGTCGAACCATTCTTTCTGGTCATCGGGATGGGATCCGATGACACCACACTGCATGATGTGTTGAAACATCTCGTCGCGGGCCTCTTCGTACGGTGTAGGGGCGGCGACGTCACGACGCGGACGTTGTTTGAGCTTGGTCATTTCCTCTGGGAGATGCGTAACGAGCCAACCGATC
>JBGTFN010000515.1:0-19903 GCA_041747275.1 Gemmatimonadaceae bacterium
GTCCCGAAGCTGTCGGGCATGCCTGGCGCGCCCATGCGCGACACGCGGCGCGGCTCGGCCACCGCGATGAACTGCGTCCCTCTCAGCACGACGCCGGTGAAATGCTCGGCGAGCGTTGGCGTCTGCGCCAAGTCGTCTGCCTGCGCGGTGTCTGCGCGTCCCGTCTCGTGCAAACTGAGGGCGTTTGTGATCGACACGTATCCGTTCACGTTGCGCAGATCGCGCAGCACCTGGCCGGCGGGGAACGAGTACCAGTACACGGTGAGCGCTTCCTCTCGGCGAATGGCGACATACGCATCGCGCAGGGGACGCTCGAGCGCATCTATCGCAGCAGCCGCGTCGGGTACCGGCACGTCGACGCGCGCCGCATCGCTCACGCGTTCGACGGCGACTCGCCAGCGTTGCAGGTACGCGCCGATTACATCCTGGACCGCATCGTCGGAGGGATCCAGCCAGAGCCCGTGTTGGGCAAGGCGAAGGCGCGCCTCGTGCACGGTCATGGCGGCGTCGAGCAGGACGGCAAGGCGCAGCATGTGCGGGGGGGGAGTGAGGGTGGCCAAAGCGGAGCGCGTGCTTCGATTACGCTACAGCGTGAATGGAGTGCTGCCAAGCGCGCTCAGCTGCAAGAGAAGGCGCGAACGCGATGAAGGTTGCGCACGCGGGATTTGTGAGAGAGGCTGAGACAGGAGCGCGAAGGCGTCAACGCGCAAAGCCGCGAAGGGGAAGTGGGAAGCTTCGAAGCACGATCGATGCGAGGCGCCTACGGATCAGTCCGACACTCGGCGATCGACAGATACGGGAATTGGTGCCATTGTTTCCGCGTTCCCTGCCACGACAATGTCATCACGAGGTGAGCGAGTGACTGATCAGCCGAAAAAACGCTCCTCCAAGACGAAGCGCGCCAAGTCTACCTCAAAGGGGGAGAAGCTGGACGTCGCGAGGGAAGAGAAAACCGAAGCGAACGCGGACGGGAAGGCGAAAGACGCGCCCACACCGGAAGACGAACGTCGCGAACTGCGCCGCAACATGATGCGCTCGATCATCACGGAGCCGCTGCTCTCGCGCCTCGATGAGGATCCGAGCGGCAAGTTCGATGTCATCATCGCGCTGAACGAACTGTTTGAAGGTGGCCTCGAAGGCGCGTTGGAGGAGGTTCGGAGGCAAGCGGAAGCGTGGCAGGTGAAGTATTCGTCCGTGTCGAACTACGTGTTCGCGCGGTTGTCCGCAAAGCAGATCCGGGATCTCGCCATCGAGACGCAGCGCTTGATCGTCGAGAACAAGCGCCGTGAAACGGTGGTGTACCGCATCTGGGAGGACAGCGATGTTGCGGTCACGCTTACGCGTTCGCTCACCACGGTGAAGGTGGATGCGGCACAGCGCGCATTCCACGCGCTCGGCGAGGGCATCGTGTGGGCCGTACTCGACTCGGGGATCGACGGCAACCACGTGCATTTCGAAGAGAAACTGACGTTGCATGGTCGCATCGACTCGCTGGGTATTCGCGCGCCGGTCGAACATCGAGATTACACGCCGGACGGCGATGCGCGGCGCGCGGCGCAAGTGACGGCATCGGAGACGCCCTCGGAGAGTTCAAAGCAGGGAACGCGTCCCGGCGCGGCCAGCGCTCTGCAGGACCGACTGGGCCATGGCACACACGTCGCGGGCATCATCACCGGCTACTGGACCACTGAGGAAAAGGATGGACTCATGGTCGTGGGCACGGAAGTGCGGAACGAAAGCGCAAGCGATCCTGACGACGACAATCCGGTTCTGGTGCGCGAAGCGCTCACGTCGATCAGCGGCGTGGCCCCGCTCAGCAAGGTGGTCAGCCTCAAGGTGATCGCTGACATCACGCTCACCGGCGATTACAAGCAGACGATTGGTCAAGGCAAAGTGAGCTGGATCCTTCGCGCCATCGATGACATTCAGCAGTGGAATCAGCATGGGCGACGACTGCTCGTGCATGGCGTGAATCTGAGCGTTGGATACGAGTTCGATCCGCGCTGGTTTGCGTGCGGCCAGAGCCCTATCTGCGCCGAGGTAAACCGGTTGGTGAAATCCGGCGTGTGTGTCGTGGTGTCGGCGGGCAACAGCGGATTCTCGTCCTACATCTCCGGCAGCGGGATTGAAAAGCGCAGCTACAACGACCTCAGCATCACCGATCCGGGCAACGCGGAGCTGGCGATCACGGTCGGCTCGACACACCGCGATATGCCGCATACCTACGGCGTGTCGTATTTCTCGTCGCGTGGGCCCACCGGTGACGGTCGGCGCAAGCCGGACTTGCTCGCGCCCGGTGAACGTATCCGGTCATGCGCGGCGGGACGCGAACAGGATCGCTATGGAGTCCAGCGGATTCAGACAGAAGAGACTGTTTCCGACTCTGTCGAGCCGGAATCGCCCGGCACCACTGCACACGCCGTTGAAGGTCCGCCGTCACCGATGCTCGCCACCCGCGACCGGGCACCTGAGAATGGCAAGGTGTTGTACTGCGAACAGACCGGCACCAGCATGGCCGCGCCGCACGTTTCAGGTGCGGTCGCCGGCTTCCTGTCGGTGCGCACTGAGTTCATCGGACAACCGGAACGTGTCAAGACACTGTTTCTCGAGGGTGCGGTCGATCTTGGCCGCGAACCATCGTTTCAAGGCAACGGATTGCTCGATCTCATGAAGGTGTTGCAGGCAGTCTGACTTCTCACCACGGGGAGTGGCAGTCACATGGAGACACTTGCTGGATTCGACTACATCGCGATGCATTTCGACGGCGACGGCAAGCCGACATCGAACGCGCTCAATGATCTGCTCGCGCACGTGAAGCAGCAGGCCACCACTGATGTGCTGCTGTTGGCCCACGGTTTTCGCAATGACGAGCGGGACGCGTCGCGCCTGTACGATCGGTTCCTCACGACATTCCGCGAGCATCTCACGCATGCCCGTCTTGCGCCGGCTATGGCGTCACGCACGTTCGCTGTGGGCGGAGTGATGTGGCCGGCCAAGGCGTTCTCCGAAGGACCATCGCGCGATGAAGGAGGCGTGCAGAATCTGGGTGCGAACGATGAACTGGACGCCACGCGCGCGCAGCTTGCCGATATGCGCGACAGCGACCTCAGTTCGGAGCAGCGCGTGGCGCTCGACAAGGCGCTCGCCATGCTGAATCAGATCGAATCCGACAGCGACGCGCAGGACGAGTTCGTTTCGCTCGTGCTTTCGCTCCTTGAGGATGATGATGATCCCACTGAGGGACTCAAGGAACTCAAGGCGCAACGTGGTTCGGATCTTCTTGGCAAGCTGCGTGCTCCGATCATCCTGCCCACGCGTGCAGCCGGCGAAGGCGGTGTGTCGTCCGTGAGTGCGGGACGCGCGGGGGATGACGAGGGCAAGCCGCTTTTCATCGGTGGTTTCTTCAAATCGGTGGCCGGTCGCGTTGGGCAACTGCTGAACGTGACGACGTGGTACATGATGAAGAATCGATCGGGCACCGTTGGAAGCGTGGGTGTTGCTGCTGCGGTGCGCGCCCTGAAGCAACTGCCGGGTGGTGTGCGCGTGCATCTGGTCGGACACAGCCTGGGTGGTCGCTGCATGGCCGCCTGTGCGAAGTCTCTGGCCAGCGATCCCATGGTGCAGCCGGACTCGGTGACGCTCCTGCAGGCGGCATTCTCACACTATGGATTGAGCGAGAACAACGGACGCGGTGATCGCGGCCACTTTCGTGACGTGCTGAGCAAGTCGGTCGTGAAGGGTCCATTCATTGCCACGTACTCGTATCAGGACACCGTGGTGGGCCGTGCATACGCCGTCTCATCGCGTCTGGCCGGACAGAATGCGAACGCCATCGGTGACAAGGACGATCAGTTCGGCGGCATCGGCCGCAACGGTTCACAACGAGCTGACGAATCGACCAACGGCACGCTGAACGCCGTCGGCACGCCATACACGTTTGCGCCGAACGTATTGAACAACCTTGATGGCAGCGGCGGACGCATCAAAGACCACAGCGATGTCACGAACGCCGAGGTCACGTGGGCCGTCGCGTGCGCAGTGGCGGCGACATGATGGCCACGTGATGGCCACGTGATGGCACCACATCAAACCGATGTATACCCGCCGTCGATCAGGTAGTAGCCGCCGGTCATGAACGATGCCTCATCGGAAAGCAGGAAGGCCACGAGGGGGGCCACCTCATCGGGTCGCCCCAATCGGCCGAGCGGGTGGCGCGCCACCAACGCTGCACGGAACTCATCAGGCAGGTCCGCGAGCAGTGGCGTGTCGATGTATGCTGGCCCGACGCAGTTGATGCGGAGCCCCTGAGCACCGTACTCAGCGGCCGCATTCCTGGTGATGCCTACGACGCCGTGCTTGGCGGCGGTATACGCACCATTGCCGATGGCTGCCACGGCGCCATGAATCGACGCCATGTTCACGATCGCGCACTCGTGCGCTCCCGCGTCGAGCATGGCGGGAATCTGGTAGCGCATACCATACAGCACGCCGTTCAGGTTGATGCTGATGACGCGATCCCATTCTGCAAGATCTGTGTCACCTACCGGCGCCTGCGCTCCGGCGATGCCGGCGTTGTTCACCGCGTAGTGCAGCGCGCCGTAAGTCGAGACAGCATGCTGCACGACCTTCTCGCACTGCTCCGGCTCTGACACGTCCTGCTCGATCGCGCTTGCAGCGCCGCCAATATCGGTGATCTCGCGTGCGACGCGCTCGGCGCTCTCCAGATCGATGTCCGTAAGGACAACCTTGGCGCCTTTGGCGGCGAGTGACTTCCCGATCGCTTCACCGAGTCCCGAGCCGCCGCCCGTGACGAGCGCGACCTTGTCGACGAATGATCCCATGATGTTCCTCCGCATGAAGTGCTCGTATGTGCTTGAGGAAGTCAGTACACCGTGAGCACCCGGCAGTTTGCGAATACGTCAAACTAAGTTGGCACGAATCCGTGCTCGCCGCGCTTGGTGGGATAGACAGCGCAGGAAAGTTCGCGCTGCCGCGAGCAGCACCGTGCGACGTTTCGCACCACATCACGATTGCGTCTGCGTGAAATGCATTCAGCCCGCCTCGTGATCTGCATTCTTTTCGGAGCAACATCATGACCGCACCAACGCTGGCTACTGCTACGTCCGATATCGTCGAGACCGCCATCGCGGCAGGCTCGTTCACCACGCTGGTGGCGGCCGTCACCGCCGCTGGACTGGTCGAGACGCTTCAGGGAACAGGTCCGTTCACCGTCTTCGCGCCGAACGATGATGCATTTGCCAAGCTTCCCGCAGGCACGGTCGAAGAGTTGCTGAAGCCGGAGAACAAGGAGCAGCTTGTCTCCATTCTCACGTACCACGTGGTGCCGGGTGCCGTACTGTCAAAGGACATCGAAGGCCGGACGCTCGATGTCGCCACGGTTCAGGGCGCGAACGTGTCGATCGACGCGAGCAATGGCGTGATGGTGAGCGGAGCGACCGTCGTGACGGCGGACATCGCGACGTCAAACGGTGTCATTCATGTGATCGACACCGTCATCATGCCGCCGTCACAGTAACGACGGTCGATCGCGATTACTTGCTCCAGGGCGGCACCACGCCGTTGCTGCGAGCGTAGGCGATCAGTTGTCCGAGATGCTCGTGCAGGTGCGTAAGAGTAAGGATCATCAGCTTCTGGCGACTCATGTCCTGTCCGAAGACCTTGCGCACCTCGCCGAGATTGCCGTCGGTGGTAAGACGCATCGCGCCGTGCAGGTGCGCGAAGGATTTCTCGAGATCTGCGACCACTTCGGCCTTCGTGGCCGTTCGTGTCTCATACTTCTGAATGCTCGACATGTCCGACTCGCTGATGCCCGTGGCCGCCGGTGCCGGCGCGCCCATCGCAATCGGTATGAAGTAGTTGTCGGCGGCGATGTGCTTGAACACTTCGGCAGTCGAGCGAACTCCGGGGGCGGGCCGCCAATCCATGCTGCGATCGGGCATGGCGTTGGCCAGGTCAATGATCTTTTTTTGCACAGCACTGACATCGCTGTGCATGTCGGCCATGAGGGACTGCGCGGCGAGTGAACACGGCGCAGCGAGAAGCGCGGCGACGGCGAATGTCAGCGGCAGTGCCTGCGTGGCGGAGAGGCGGCGCATGATCGGCTCCAGAAGAAGGGGGATGAGCAGGAGAGATACGCTGGGCGCACGTAAAGCATATGCCCTGCCGATTCGACCGCGCTACCCCTCCTCATCCTTCGCACCAGGCCCGTTGAGCTTGTTTCGCAGCGTGCGCACGCTCATGCCGAGCATCTCCGCAGCTTTCGTGCGGTTGTTGTCGGTCGCCGTCAGCGCGTGCTGAATCAGCACGCGTTCGGCGTCGGCAACATTCAGCGACTCGAGTTCAATCGTGCCGGCCTTCTCCGCCGAAGGGGCGAGGGCGACGCCTCCGCCCGGCGCCGCAGTGGATAGCATGCTGCCGCCATTCGCCGGCGCGCGCGCGACGCGCGTCGTGGTCCCGCCCAACGAGTGTGTGAGTCCAAAACTCGTGCCGTCGAGACAGTGCGGTTGGATCATCGGGTCGGGCGTCAGGATCACGGCGCGTTCGATCACATGCTGCAACTCGCGCACGTTGCCCGGCCAGCTGTACTGCTGCAGCGCTTCGAGCGCGTCGGGCGACAAGCCGTCGATCTTCTTGCCGAGCTCATGCGCCACTTTCATGGCAAATCGCAGCGCCAGCACTGGAATGTCATCCGGCCGATCGCGAAGCGGCGGAATCTGAATGGGGATCGTAGACAGGCGATAATACAAATCCTGCCGAAATGTGCCGGCCTCGACTTCTGCGGCGAGATCACGGTTGGTCGTCGCGATGATGCGCACGTCCACCTTGATCGGAGTGGTGCCACCCACACGTTCGAACTCCTGTTCCTGCAGGACGCGCAGAAGCTTGGCCTGCAGATCGAGCCGCATTTCGCTGATTTCGTCGAGCAGCAAGGTGCCACGGTGTGCGCGTTCGAACGCACCCTCTACCCGCTTGATGGCGCCAGTAAATGCGCCTTTCTCATGGCCGAACAGGGAGCTCTCGATCAAGCCCTCGGGAAGCGCGGCGCAGTTGAGCTGGATAAATGACTTCTCCCGACGATCGCTCTGGTCGTGCAGTGCTCGGGCGAACAGCTCCTTGCCGGTGCCGCTTTCGCCCTGCAGCAGCACGGTCGCACGCGTCGGCGCGGCCATCGCCACCGTTTGCAAAATGCGACGGATCGGCGGGGAATCGCCGATGATCTGCCGTTCGTTCCGGTACTGCAGCACTTCCTTGCGCAGCGCCTCGTTTTCCCGCCGAAGCCGAACGAACTCGAGCGCCTGGTCCACCGCAAGCTCCATCTGCTGCGGGCGAACGGGCTTGGTGATGTAATCGATTGCGCCGGCCTTGATGGCGGCCACTGCATGTTCGATGGACGCATACCCGGTCAGCATGATCAGCGGAGTGTCGTAGCCCTCTCGAGCCAGCATCGCCAGGAACTCGAGGCCAGTCAGCCCGGGCATGCGATAATCACTGATGATGAGGTCAATATCGCCGCGCGGCAAAATCTGCAGTGCTTCTGGTACGTTGCGCGCACCGACCGCCGTGTGCCCCGCCCGTTCCAGCGTGTCCTGAAGTATCAGCCCGACGCTTGGTTCGTCATCGACGTAGAGAATGGTCGCCATGCGGATCGCTGGGAAGCGGGAAAGGACAGTTTTGCCGACCGGCAATCCCTCCCGGAATGGGCGCAAAATCGGATGGGCGCGTCAACTTGTACAATACACGTCTGCCGACTGTCGCGTGCAATCCTTCCGGCGAGTAGAGCTGTCAGTGTCCGTTTGCCCTGGGCAATGCAGCAGCCGTCGGATTCGTGCGCTGGCTTGACGATGTACCGCTTGGTGGGGCCGCTCGCTACTCACGGATTAAGCCGCGAATCGGCTAAAGTTTCGCGGCTCGAGCGCCGATAGTAGGAGCGAGAGGAGAAAAACCCCACATATGAATATCTTGGGCAACTACGACCCGATCCGTTCCGACCGTCCGGTCTCTCCGGTGTCGCCGAGGAGCATACCAGGACAGGTCGCGACCACGCCGGCTGCGCCCGTTTCGAAGACCGTTTCGGTGCCGCTCTGCGATACGGGCATGACGATGTCATGCCAGCACCAGACGGCGTCATGCGACACGCTCGCCCCCGAGCGCACCGCAGAACTGCGTCGCAAGGTGCTGGAACGCGCCTACTGCAATCTCGACGTCGTGGACCACGTAGCGCGCCGCCTCCTGCAGCGAGGAGACCTTTGAGTCTCTCGCCAGGCTCTCCTCGCGTGTCGAACTCGTCCCGCTAATGGGCGCGATGCACGCTCAGAACTCTGGTCGCGGTGGCTCACACATGCGTCGCTTCGCGTGGTGAACGATCACGACGCCTGTGTTGGTATTGTCGGCAGGTAAAGCCGTGCGATTGTGACATCCCCCTCGCGACCGAGCGAAAGCTGTCCACCGCATGCCCACGCAGCTGATCGAGCCGTCGCCAACCCGAAGCCTGCACCGCGCACGCCGGCTTTCGTCGTCACAAAGGGATCAAACACGTTTTCTGCGATCTCGGCGTCGATTCCCGCCCCTCGATCCTGAACTTCGATCACCGCCCAGCTGCCCGCTTCGACGGGAACGCCCGCGTCCACCTGCGGTGCCGTCAGTTCGATGACCCGCGTCGTCACGCGCACCGGCGCGCCCGGTGGTGACGCATCACGCGCGTTCCGCAGGATCTCCTGCAGCGCCTCGGCCAGCATCGAGGCGGATCCCATGACGCTGCGATTGCACGTCGCGTCAAGCGTTACCGGGCCCACGGTTTCCGTACCTTCATGCGCGATGACGTCGGCGACGAGTGCGTCCACGCCGATGGCCGCCAACTTGGCGCTTGATGCGCGAGCGAACAATGAGGCGCGCTGCACGTACGCCACGGTCGTATCGGCGGCTTGTGCAATTTCCTCGACATCTGCGCGACTGGCGTGGTCGGTGGGCAGGTCGACGAGCAGCAGCTCGGAATACGTGCGGATGACCGTGAGAAAATTGCTCAGGTCGTGCGCCATGCGCCGCGAGTATACGGCCAACGCTTCCGTGCGTCGGCGCGATTCGGCCAGCGACGCGGCTGCCTGATCGAGTTCTTCAGCTGTACTGCTCATTGGGTCTCGGGCGAAGGCGCAACTGCAGGTGCGTTGTCCCACAGTGGACATGATGTCTCGATGATCGTGTCATATTCCCGTGCGACGGCGCGATTGTCCAGCAAACAGCATGGCCGCCTGGTCACGCCGTCAAGTTCATGCTCATCCCTCCGGAAACGTAGCCACGTGCCTCGCCCACTTCGACTCACCCGGACACGAATGGCGGTCGCCGAGGCTCACCTGCGCGTCGCCGACCCGCGATTGGCGCGCGTGATCGATGCTGTGGGTCCGTGCACCATGCTGCCCAGGCGAGAGGGTACGCATTTCGCGCATCTGGCACGCGCGATTGTTTTCCAACAACTCAGTGGAAAGGCGGCCGCGACGATTCACGGTCGTGTAGGCGATGTGATCGGGGGCACAATGTCGCCGGACGCATTGTCCGCAGCGGACGACAAGGCACTCCGCGGCGCCGGGCTTTCCGGCGGTAAACTGCGCGCTTTGCGTGACCTGAGCGAGCGGGTGCTGGACGGACGCCTGCAGCTTGAAAACGTGGAATCTCTCGACGATGATGCAATCATCGACGGGATGGTGCAGGTGCGTGGCATTGGTCCATGGACAGCACAGATGTTTCTCATGTTTCGACTTGGGCGCCCTGATGTGCTGCCCGTGCTCGACCTCGGTGTGCGCAAGGGCGCACAGCGAATGCATAGGTTGCGCACGCTGCCGGACGCTGATCGGCTCGAGCGACTTGCACGTCCGTGGAAGCCGTATCGATCGGTGGCCAGCTGGTACTGCTGGCGATTGCTCGACATCGAAACGGTGTGAGTCGAATGTCACCAATCTCACCGTTCGCGTCGGAACGTCGCCGCGCGACACGCGTTCATCTCAGGTGACTACCAAAGAGTTCGTTCGCACGCTGCGTGTCCCTGTTCCGGTGAACACGCTTTTCGACTGGCACGAGCGCGAAGGCGCGTTCGAACGCCTCGCGCCACCGTGGCAGCATGTGCGCGTGATCGAGCGATCAGGTGGCATTCGCGACGGTGCCACCGCCACGATCGAGGTGAAAACTCTCGGCATCGGGTCACGGTGGACGGTGAAGCATCGCGACTACGTGCAGAACGTGCGATTCGTGGACGAAATGACTGGCGGCCCGTTTGCACGGTGGGTGCACACGCACTCGTTCGCTGCCGAGGGTGATGCGACGAGCCGACTCGATGATCGTGTCGAATATGCGCTGCCGCTGGATGGACTTGGTGATCTGGCAGCTGGCTGGTTCGTGCGAGACACGCTCGAACGCACGTTCCGCTATCGACACGCAGTACTTGCACACGATCTCGCGCGACACGCGGAGTTTGCCGATCGCCCGCGACTGCGGATTGCAGTCACGGGAGCGACCGGTTTCGTGGGCACACCGTTGTGCGCGTTCCTGGAAACCGGCGGACACACCGTGATACGCATCGGTCGCGGACCGGTTCGCGGCGGAGAGGTGGACGTGTCGTGGGATCCCATGCGTTCGCAGCTGGACCCTGAGGCGCTCGAGGGAGTCGATGCAGTGATACATCTCGCCGGCGCGCCGATCGCGGAGCGCTGGACCGATGAACATCGCGCGGCCATTCGAGACAGTCGCGTGCTCGGAACGACGCTGATCGCGCGAACTATTGCCGGACTTCGCCGGAAGCCGAAGGTACTGCTCTCGGGCAGTGCAATCGGCGTGTACGGCGCACATCGCCGTGACACCCTGCTCGACGAGACGAGCGCGCCCGGTGATGATTTTCTCGCCGAGGTCGCGCAGGCGTGGGAATCGTCCACGCAAGCGGCTTCGGAAGCCGGCATTCGGGTGGTGCACCTGCGAACGGGCATCGTCACCGGTGTGGCCGGTGGTGCGCTCGGCAAGCAGTGGCCGCTCTTTCAGCTCGGCGTGGGCGGGCCTCTCGGCGACGGTGAACATTACATGAGCCCGATCGCACTCGACGATGAAGTCGGCGCCATCCATCACTGTCTGATGGATGACCGAATCAGCGGGCCGGTGAACCTGGTGGCGCCGGACTCGGTCACCAACGCCGACTACGCACGACAGGTAGGTGCAGCCATCGGTCGTCCGGCGATCCTTCCCGCGCCCGAGTTCGCAATGGCGCTGCTCTTTGGACGCGATATGGTAAAGGCCACGGCGCTGGCCAGCCAGCGGGTGCGACCAAGTGTGCTCGAACGCCATGGTTTCGCCTGGGCCTGGCCCACGGTGGAGCGCATGGTCGCGTTCGAGACCGGACGCGCGGACTTCATCGCTCCGTAGACGCGACTGGTCGTCAACGCGCGGCGTCGTCGCTCCACGGGCGCAATCGGCGCCTGCGTCGGCAGTGCTAGCTTGGAACCATGCTTGACGCCATCAGCTCCTCGCTTGCCCTCTCGCTCGCGCTCTTCGGCATACTGCTGCTGCTCAGCGTCGTGTCGAGCCGCGCGGCAGAACGCACCGGATTGCCGCTTTCGCTGCTGTTTCTGGGCGTGGGCATGCTGGCGGGATCGGAGGGATTCGGCGCGATCGAGTTCGACGACTACGAGCTCGCGTTCCGACTGGGCACGCTGGCTCTTGCGCTCATTCTGTTCGATGGCGGCCTGAACACGCCGGTCAGCAGCATTCGCCGAGTGCTGGGACCCGCCGGCACGCTCGCAACCGTCGGCGTGCTGCTCACAGCGGGATTGCTTGCGTTGGGCGGCTATCTGCTCGGGCTTCCGCTGCCGATTGCGCTGTTGGTGGGTGCTGTGGTGTCGTCCACGGATGCCGCGGCAGTTTTTTCCGTGCTGCGCGGTGCCGGCATCAACTTGCGTCGGCGCGTCGGCCTCACACTGGAACTCGAATCGGGTCTCAACGACCCACTGGCGATCATTCTCACGCTCGCCGTCGCTGACTGGGCGGCGAAGGGCGGTGCCGTGCCGAATACGTTGCGGCTGCTGCTCGATGTACTCGCCCAGACGGCGATCGGCGCAGCGCTGGGCATTGGAATCGGCGTCGCGGCCAGTGTGCTGCTGCCGCGCCTCGCACTGCGCGCCGGCGGTTTGTATCCGGTCTTCACGCTGGCCGTGGCCTGCCTTGCGTTTGCCATCCCGAGCCTGCTCGGCGCGAGTGGGTTTCTGGCGGTGTATCTCGCCGGTCTCGCGGTTGGCCATGGTGTGGTGCCATTCCGCGGAAGCGTCGTCCGGGTGCACGACGCCATCGCGTGGCTCTCGCAGATCGTCATGTTCTTGATGCTCGGCCTGCTGGTGTATCCGAGCCGACTTCTGGCGGCGGCACCCGTCGGCCTGGCAATTGCGGCGTCGCTGGCTGTGGTGGCGCGTCCGCTGGCGGTGGCCGTGTGCCTTCTTCCGTTCCGGTTTCCTGCACGGGAGATCGTGTATGTTGGCTGGGTGGGGCTACGGGGCGCTGTGCCGATCATTCTCGCGACCGTCCCGATTCTGGCTGGCGTTTCGAACGCAGACATCGTCTTCGATGTGGTCTTCTTCGTCGTTGTGGTGAGTGCCCTCGTTCAGGGCGCGACGGTCCCATGGCTCACACGGCGCCTCGATCTCGAAACTGCCGATCCACCGCCCCCGCCGGCGGTACTCAACATCGAGGCACGCGAAGCATTCACCAGCGACCTTCAGTCGTACTATGTGGACGAGGCGCTGCCAGTGGCCTACTCGCGACTGGCCGACATCCCGCTGCCGGTGACCGCCAGCGTCATGCTCATCGTGCGCAACCGCGACCTGATTGCCCCCAGAGGCGACACCGTGCTCGAGCCGGGAGACCACGCCTACCTGCTTTCGCGCCCAGAAGACAGCGGCACGATTCAGATCATGTTCGGACGAGCCGAAACGGACTAGCCCGTCGCGTCGTCTACTTCCATTCGCACTCAGCTGTACCGGAGAACCAGATCGATGCCTAGAACGGACTTTGCCGCGTTGCCAGATAATGCGCGCGCGTGGGTGTTCGCTGCGACGGATGTACTCTCGCGCGATGCCGAAACAATCCTGCTTGCCGAAGCTGACGCCTTTCTCGACGAATGGCGTGCGCACGGCGTTCCGCTCGCGGGCGCTCGGGACTGGCGAGACGGCCGGTTCCTGTGCATCGCGGTTGATGAGCGTGCGACTGGTGCCTCCGGCTGTTCGGTGGACGGACTCTTTCGCCGGTTGCGCGAGCTCGAGCCCGCGCTTGGCACGTCGCTCGTTGCAGGCGGACAGGTATTCTGGCGTGATGACCGTGGTATTGTGCAGCGCGCGACGCGTCAACAGTTCGCGGCGCACGGGGTGGCCGGTGCCGTCACGGCCGCGACGCAGGTGTTCGATGTCTCAGTGACAACAGTGGGCGGATGGCGGCAGGACTTCGAGCGCGCCGCTGCAGATTCGTGGCACGCGCGCTACCTGGGCGGGGAGAAGCGCTGAGCCGCATGTTCACCACTACGTCCAAGGTCGATCGGCTCTACCCTGCACCCAACAACACCGAGTTCGCGCGGCAACTGCTTGTGCGGTTGGTGCTCGCAGGTGCGTTCCTCTCGCTTGATCTTGCATTCCTGGTGTTCGGCGGAGGCGTTTCGAGTCTTGCTGTCGTGTTCGCCTATGCGCCGTACTTGCTCGTGATCAGCTCACTGGTGGTGGCACGCAAGCAGATCGCGGCGCGTGGTCTGGTGGTCACGTTTCTCGTCGTCGCCTTTATCGCGGACTTTCTGTTCATTGCCACGCAACTGCACCTGAGTGGCGGTGGCTGGTGGCACGGTGCGTCGTTCTACGTGCTCGTGATCGTTCTGGCCGCGAGCACGGTGCCGCCTCGCGCACTGGCGACCGTGACCTGCCTCGGCGTGCTGATCTTCGTGAGCAAGGGCGTGCTCGAGATCGGCGGCGTTCTGGCGCCGCCGGTGTGGGGCGACTTTCCGCGTCCCGTTGGCAACAGCTCCTTCCTCTGGAACTACGCCGGATTCGGTGCCATTGCGATGCTCGGTGCGGCGATCATGCAATCGCGCCTGATGGACCGAATCCGACGCGCGCAACAGCGCTACCGCACAGTGGTGGATGCGTCTCCATACCTCGTGATCACGCTCGACAAGCAGGGAACGATCACTACCGCCAGCCGCATCGCCGAGCACATCACCGGGCTCACGTCAGAACGTCTGATCGGTATGTCGTTCAGGGAACTGCTGCACGACAGCGAGCAGCTGGCGCTCGCCGAGAGTCTGGCGCGCGCAGCACGCGGTGAGCGGTTTCGTCAGGAGTTTCAGGCGGCGGATGTTGGGGACTCGCCACGATGGTACGGAATGGGCTTCGCGGAAATCGACGCCGACGGCGGACGCGACGCGATCGTGGTGATCCTGCGCAACATGACGGCAGAACGGCAGCGCGGCGAGGAGCGCGCCCGTATGGAGCGTCAGCTCGAGGAGGCGCGCCGTCTCGAGCTGGTGGGGCGTCTCGTTTCGGGTGTGGCGCATGAACTCAACAACCCGCTGTCGGCCATCCTCACACTTGCTGAGCAGCTCGAGAACGAGCAGACACCGCACGCGAGCTCGGAAATACGAGTGATCCACGAGCAGGCGCGTCGTGCGCGCGCGATCGTGCGTGATCTGCTGCAGGTGGTGCGTACGCCGGTGACCGCCGGACGTGAGCCGCTCGATCTGCGTACCGTCGTGACGCGCGCGCTCGAAGGCGTGGAAACGCGACCCGAAAGCAAACGGGTGCACGTCGTGAACTCACTCGATTCAGAGCCCTGCTTCAGCGCGCTCGAGGATGGCGCGCTGGAGCAGGTGGTCACCAATCTCGTCGTCAACGGCATGCAGGCGTGCGCGCTGCAGGGTCGTGTGGACGTGACGGTGTCTCAGGCGGACGGGTGGGTGTTCATTGCGGTGCGGGACACGGGCGCCGGCATCGATGAGGCGACGCGCGCCCGACTGTTCGAGCCGTTTTTCACGACTCGTGCACCAGGTCAGGGTACGGGTCTGGGGCTGGCTGTCTCCCGGGCGATCGTGGAACGACACGGTGGCACACTCACGCTCGAGTCGTCTTCGGATGCCGCGGGCACGTGCTTTGTAGTGAGACTGCCGGACGCGTCGGAGGCCGCGACACTCCCGCCCCCGTCTGACGACGCGATCTTTCCGGTCGATGTGGCTACCGTGTCGGCGCCCGCATCGGCGTCTACGTCGACGCCTGCGTCAGCGCTGACACAACGCTCCGTGCTCATCATCGACGACGAGGAGTCCATCCGGCACGCGCTCTCCCGCTGGTTTTCAAGACACGGCTGGCACGTGACCACTGCGATCGATGGTGCACAGGGACTCACCACCATACGCTCTGCAGAGCGACAGTATGACGCCATTTTATGTGATCTCAAGATGCCGGGTACGTCAGGAATGGCCGTCTATCGGGCACTCGAGGCCGAGTCGCCGGCGCTGCTCGACCGGCTCGTCATTGCCACCGGCGACGTTGCCAGCGTCGATGTGGCCGCATTCCTGTCCACGGTGAACGTGCCCATCCTCGAGAAGCCGTTCGCTCTCAATCAGCTGGCCGACGTGCTGGAACAGCTGGGAGGAACCGCGACGGTGGTGTGAAAGCGTGATCGCTGCAGTTCGCCCGGCGGCGGCCGATACTCTCTGTCTATCGCGTCGCACCGCAGTGCTTCTCGCATTCCAAGGTTGATGTCGCCGGTTTCCCCAGCAGCGCTCAAGACGCGTCGTGATTCTCGCACCAGTTACTGGTCGCGGGAATTCGCGCATCTCAACCGGCGGCGATGCACGTGGATTCTCGCCGCGCTGGTGATGAATCTGGCCATTCATGTCAGCGGTTGGGGACAGACTTCGGCCGACGTGGCGACGGGATACGTCGGCTGGCTGGCCACGGTCGCACTGTTCGAGCTGCTGCGGCGATTCATCGATGACCGTGAGTCGGTGATCTGGTGGAGCACTGCCGCTTTCGGCGTGGACGTGTTTTTCGTGACGTTCCTGATGTACCTCAGCGGTGGCGGCTGGTGGGTCGGGGCGTCGTTCTTCGGGTTGATCGTCGGTATCGCGGCGCTTGGGCTGCCGCGGCTGCAAGGCCGCCTGGTTTTCGTCGCGTGTCTGATGGGGTGGAGCAGCTTGTTCGCAGCGCAGTTCTTGAGCGACTCGGTGCCGGAGTCGTGGTTCGGGCTGCCCAGCGTGCAGGACAATGTGCAGCTGCTCGCCACGCAATACGCATTTGGGCTTTTCGCGCTTGCCGCTCTTTGGGTGCTCATGCGCACACAAAACCGTCGCATGCGCCGCGCGCAGAAGTCGAACAAGCGCATGGTGGACAGCGCGCCGTACGCCATCTTCACCATGGGCAGTGACGGGCGGGTACGGGAGGCCAATCCGGCGGCGCTGAGTCTCACGGCGTATTCGCTGGCGCAGGTCGTGGGCCACAACATCCTGCGCCACGTGACCCCGGAGCTGCAGTCGGTCGCCCAGGAAGCGTTCGCGCGGACGATGTCCGGCGAGGTTGTGCACTTCGAGCATGGTTTCGCCTGCGGCGATGACGTGGAGCGCTGGTTCAGCGTGAGCTATTCGCCCATCGACACGAATGTGGGCGAACGCGCCGTGCTCGCCATAGCGCGCGATCTCACGGCTGAAAGACACGCGGAGCTCGAGAAGGCGCGTATGCAGCGTGAGCTGACTGAATCGCGTCGCATGGAACTGGTGGGCCGGCTGGTGTCGGGTGTGGCGCACGAACTCAACAATCCACTCGCCGCCGTGATGTCGTTCACGGAGCAGCTGCTCGCCGAATCCCGGGACGACGATTCGCGAACGGCGCTGCAGGTGGTACACGCACAGGCGGGACGCGCGCGTGCGATCGTTCGAGACCTGCTACAGGTCGTGCGTGATCGTGGTGAGCGCGCCCGGTCGGCGACGGATCTCGCGGCGGTGGTGCAGGGCTGCGTGAAGGCGCTGAAGCCGTCGAGTGAAGACGCCTCCGTGGCACTGCTTGTAAAAGTCGTGCACGCCGGTCCGCGTGCCATCATCGACGCCGTGGGTCTCGCGCAAGTAATTGACAACCTCGTGCGCAACGCCGTGCTCGCATCGCCCGTGGGTGGCGTCGTGCTCATCTCGCTCGATCATGATGACAGCGGTTGGCGCGTGACGGTCACCGATCAGGGCGAGGGAGTGTCGGAGTCGGTACGCGCGCATCTGTTCGAGCCGTTCTTCACCACGCGGGCGCCCGGCGAAGGCACAGGGCTCGGACTCGCGGTGTCGCAGGGCATCGCGGAGCAGCACGGAGGCAGCATCAGCTTCGAGAACGTTTCACCGCTCGAGGGCACGGGTGCCCGTTTTACTGTGCACCTGCCTTCAGATCTTTCGACCTCCGAGTCGGGGGATTCACCAAACACCGCCGATCCCGTGTTTTCTCCGTTGCCATTTCGTGTGCATCCGCCGGTGCACGCCGATTTGCCCATTCCCCGTCGCCTGCTGTTGGTTGACGACGAAGCTGCCATTCGCATGGCACTGGAGCGATTCCTGACGCGTCGCGGCTGGCAAGTGGAGGCCTGCGCCTCCGGGATGGAGGCGCGAGACCTGCTCATGGCTGATGGAGAGGGCACAGGGTTCGACGCGGTGGTGTGCGATCTCAAGATGCCCGGCATGACAGGCATCGAGCTCTATCGCTACCTCGCCGAACACCGGCCGCGCTACATCAGTCGCCTCATCCTTGCCACAGGAGACGTGGCGTCACAGGACGTTGCCACCTTTCTCGACGAAGTGCATTGCCCGGTGCTCGAGAAGCCCTTCGCGCTGGCGCGCTTTTCGGAGTTGCTCGAGGAGATTGCGCCGGCTTCTGGCGCAGAGCCCACGGTGTCGGTGGCATAAGGCGAGGGATGGAATGCTGTGGGCGAGTCAGCCCCGCCGAGCACGACGAAATCGCTACGGCGCCAGCCACTCGTCACGCCGCTCCGCCACCCACTCGTCATCAGTAAGCAATGGATGGCGACGCATCACCTGTTCGATTGCCTCCGACTGCCCCGGACTCAGCCGCTCGTGCGGCTCGAGCGTCCAGCTTCCACGCACCAGCCCCTGTCGACGCAGCACATCAAGAATGCCGGGCAGACAGCCCGCAAACCCATTCGCTGCATCGAATATCGCGGCGTTGGCTTCGGTGAGCGCCGCACCCAGCGTGAGCAGCTCGCGCGGAATGTCACGCTGTTCGGCGCGCAGCTGCTTCACTCTGTCGAGCAGCTCCACCGCGCGATGTGTCCACACCGCCCATTGTCCCAGCAGGCCGCCCGCGAACGTGGCCAGTGAAGGCGCACCGCCAACGAGCACCGGAAAATCGGTGACGAGATCGCTGACGATGGCATCGTCGTTACCCGTGTAGAGCGCGATGTCGGCGCGCCCGCTGGCCGCGACCGCCTGCACCACATCGATCGTCGCGTATCGATCAAACGGTGCAACCTTGATGGCCACGACGCCCGGAATCTCCGCGAACTCGCGCCAGAAGCGGTAGCACAGGGCCCGTCCGCCAACCGCAGGCTGCAGGTAGAACCCAAACAGCGGAATGACATCAGCCACTCGCCGACAGTGCGCGAGAATCTCAGTGTCGTTCGCCTCGCGCCAGCTCGACAGCGACAGCAATCCGCAGTGGTAGCCCAACTCACGTGCGATTGCCGCTTCGCGCACCGCCTGGTCAGTTTTGCCCACGAGTCCGGCCACGCGAACAAACGGGCGCGGATTGCGGGCGAGCCACGCGTCGGCGGTCTCCGCGGCGAGAGCGAGCACGGGGCGATACAGTCCCACGTCCGCGTCATGTATACGAAAACCGGTGGTATGCACACCCACCGCCATACCGCCGGCACCCGCGTCCAGGTAGTAGCGCGTGAGCGCGCGCTGATGCCGCTCGTCGAGCGTGCGGTGTGGTGTGAGCGCCAGCGGATGCGCCGGAATGACCTGACCCGCGAGCAGATGCGCGTGCATGTTCAGTAGCTCCCGCTGCGCACTTCGAACTTTGTCGGCTTGCCAAGCAATCGTCCGCCTCGCGAGACCCACGAGGCAGTCCAGTCGAGCAGTGTGTCCAGTGGCATGGCATCGTGCGGCAGCGTTGCACGCAGCGCTTCGGTGTTCACCACCAGCGCGTCGAGCGCTTCCTCGCCAGCAAACACGGCGCGAACGCCCATCCGCTCGGCGAGACGCATTGCAACATCGCGCACCGACACGATCGCTCCTGACACGTTCAGCGCAGGTGCGTCTGCAGATGCCACCGTCAGCGCGCGCAATGCCAACGCATTTGCGTCGCCCTGCCAGATCACGTTCGCGTAGCCCATCTCGAGTGGCACTGGCTCACCGGCGTACACGCGCGATGCGATGTCCGTAAGCACGCCGTAGCGCAGGTCGCACGCATAACACAGCCGATACAGCAGCACGCGCGCGCCATGCGTCATCGCTGCGTGCTGAAAGATTCGTTCGCGGCCCACACAACTCGCCGAGTATTCGCCCTCCGCGTGAAGCGTGTGCGATTCGCGTACGCCACCGTCGGCAACGCGAGTGCGCGGATACACATTGCCGGTGGAGAACATCACTATGCGCGAACCGCGATAGCGCGCGGCCACGTGCACGGCAGCACCCACGTTCTGCATCCACGTGCCGGTTGGGTCGGCTTTCGTGCCGAACTTCTGCCCCACCAGATGCAGCACGTTCGCACAGTCTGCCAGAGACGCAACAACGCGCGCGTCGGTGAGGTCGGCGCGCAGCGGAATGACGCCGTCTGCTTCGAGCGCGGCGGGTAGCGCGGCGTCACTGAAGCGCGCCACTGCATACACCCGT
>JBGTFN010000516.1:0-13443 GCA_041747275.1 Gemmatimonadaceae bacterium
GTTGACGTCGGCTTCCAGAAGGACGCGCCTGACTTCGCGCAGCCCTTCCTTGATATCGCTTTCGGTGAGGACGCCCTTGCCGCGCAGCTTGGCGAAGACGTTGCCGAGTTTGTCTGAGAGCTCGTCGAACATAGCCTTGGAAGGTAGTCAGGCCGGGGTCGAGCTGCCAGTGCGGCGGATCGCGAGAATAAGGAGGGGATGAAGGTGACTCTGAACGAACCTTTCAGGTTGCTAACGGTGTCATACGTCACCGTGTGTCCTGAAGCACGCACTTCATCCCTCCCGCGGCGCCCCTGACCCCATGCAGATCCTACGCTCCCGCCGCGCCATCGCGGCCCTGCTCCTGCTTGTGCTGCTCTCGGCCGCCTGGGTGATGGCCGGAACCCCCGAGGACGACTCGGCGCTCACCGCCACAGTCGCCCGAGGGGACCTGCTGGTCCCGGTGACTTCGGCCGGCGAACTGCGGGCCTCCTCGTTTGTGCAGATCCAGGGTCCGGCCAACGCACAGCAGGCCGGCGCCTTCCAGATGAAGATCGCCACCATCGTGCCCGAAGGCACCATGGTGAAGGAAGGTGATGTAGTTGCCGAGCTCGACCGTTCCACGCTCGCGAGCAAGATGCAGGAGACGCAGCTCAATGTGCAGAAAGCCGAGGCGCTGTACGAGCAGGCCATGCTCGACTCCACTCTGAACTTGTCCAAGGCACGCGAGGATCTGCGCGGCATGGGACTGGCGCTCGAGGAAAAACGCATCGCACGTGATCAGGCCAAGTTCGAGGCGCCGAGCGTGCAAAGACAGGCGGAAATCGACTATGAGCGCGCCGAACGTGCGCTCGAGCAGGGTGGGAAAGATCTGATCACGCGCACCGAGCAGGCGCAGGCGAAGATGCGCGAGGTGGGAGCGGATCTCGAACGTCAGAAGAGTCTGCAGAACGTGGTGATGGAAGTGATGCAGGGCTTCACGGTGAAGGCGCCGTCGTCGGGCATGGTGATCTACGTGCGCGAGTGGAATGGTCGAAAGAAAGGCACCGGCGCGCAGATCAACCCGTGGGAGCCAGCCGTGGCCACGCTGCCCGATCTCTCGAAAATGGAATCGATGACGTACATCAATGAGATCGATGTGCGGAAAGTCGCCGTGGGACAGCCGGTGCGGATTACGCTCGACTCCGATCCCGATAAGCAGCTGGAAGGTACCGTGTCGGCTGTGGCAAATGTTGGTGAGCAGCGCCCGAACTCCGATGCAAAGGTGTTCGAGGTGAAGATCAATGTGAAGGCACCGGATACGACGCTGCGTCCAGGAATGACCACCGGCAACATCATCGAGACGGCGCGTCTCACCGATGTGCTGTCGATACCGCTCGAAGCCGTCTCAACCTCCGACAACGTTTCCTACGCGTTTGTGCGTCGCGGTGGACGCGTGGTTCGGCAGGAGATCACCGTTGGCGCGATGAACGACACGCACGTGGTGGTCAGCGCGGGGCTTGAAGAGAACGAGCAGGTGCTGCTGGTCCCACCCACCGATCCGAACAGTTTCACCACGCAGCGCCTCGCCGGTGACGCGCCTTGAACGTTGGCGCGCCCTCAGTGCGCGCATAACCACACAAACCGCATTCGCCCTGCGTACGGCGCTCGAAGCCGTGACGCACAATCGATTGCGCGCGGGACTCACATCGCTGGGCATTTTGTTCGGCGTTGCATCAGTGATTGCCATGCTGGCGATCGGCAAGGGCGCCGAGCAGGAGATCCTGGAGCAGATGCGCCTGCTGGGCACGAACAACGTGATCATCACGCCCTACGTGGATCAGGAAGAAGGTAAGGCCGACGATGGGCCGGCGAGCAAGCTGCCCAAGAAGTATTCTCCGGGATTGAGCGTGGGGGACGTGGCGGCAATCGCGTCGGTGATTCCCGGTCTCGATGCGGTCTCGGGCGAGGTGGTGGTGAACACCACGATCACGCGTGAAGGGGTGCGCCGCTCCGGTCGCGTGGTGGGAGTGGACACCAGCTACTTCCGTCTGCTCAACCTGCAGCTTGCGCAAGGCTCGTCGTTTTCGGCGGCGCAAGCGTCCGGTGAGCTGCCGGTCGCCATCATCGGGCATGGGGTTCGCAGTCGCTTCTTCACGACAGAAGCGCCGATCGGGCGGCAGATCAAGGTGGGCAGCAACTGGTTCACCGTGGTTGGCGTGCTCGCGGACCGTCAGATGATCGGAGAAAACGCGGACAAGCTGGGCATTCGCGATGCGTCGATGGACGTGTACGTGCCCGTGCGCGCCATGCTGCTGCGAATTCGTGATCGTGCGCGGCTCACGTCGAGTTCGGTCGAGGCGGCGGCGCGTGCGGAAGGAATGATGGTCGTGGGCGCGGAAGAAGAAGACTCGGAGGTGCGTGAAGAGCGTACCAATCCGCACCAGCTCGACCGCATCATCGTGAGGGTGAGCGAAGCATCCGCGGTGCCGCAGGTGGCGGACATTCTCCGGAGGTTGATCGCGCGTCGGCACAACGATGTGGTCGACTATCAGATCACCGTGCCCGAACTGCTGCTCAAACAGGAGCAGCGTACCAAAACGATCTTCAACGTGGTGCTGGGCGCGATTGCGTCGATTTCGCTGATCGTTGGTGGCATCGGCATCATGAACATCATGCTGGCATCGATTCTCGAACGCATTCGCGAGATTGGCGTGCGGCGCGCGATGGGTGCAACGCAGGAGAACATCCTTGCGCAGTTCCTGGTGGAGGCGGTGCTCATTTCCGTTGTCGGCGGAACGGCTGGCATCATCGTGGGCGCAGGAATCAGTGCGGGCATCGAGCAGTTTGCGGGCATTCGCACGCTGGTGGCACCGCTGTCGATTGTGGTCGCGTTTGGTGTGTCACTGACCGTAGGACTCGTGTTCGGCATCGTTCCCGCGTGGCGCGCCGCGCGACAGGATCCCGTCGTCTGCCTCCGCTACGAATGACTCGACTACAATTCCCCGCTCGCCGCCTTGCGGTCCGTGCCACGTTGTTGCTCGCGCTGTGTGCGGGCGCAGTCACTTTGCACTCGCAGCCGGCCCCGATGGAGTTTACGCTGCGCGATGCCGTCGAGCGCGCGCAAGATCAGGGTCTTACTGCGAAGGCGTCGCTTGCTTCGCGAAGCGCGGCGCGTGAGCGTGATCGCGCCTTCGCCGGCGCGCTGCTGCCGCAGCTATCGCTCGCTGGAAATCTCCCGGTCTACAACCGCTCGATCATTCCGGTGTTGCAGCCGGATGGCTCGACGGTGTTTCGTCCGCAGCAGCAGAACGAGGCTGCGCTCACGATGCAACTTGCGCAACGGTTGCCTGTGATCGGCGGCGACCTGTTCGTCAACTCGTCGTTGTCCCGTCTCGACGTCTCGGGCGAACGCGACTTCCGCACGTGGCAGTCCACGCCGCTGCTCGTTGGCATCAGGCAGGACCTGTTCCGTCCCAATCGTCAGCGCTGGGACAATCGTGAACAGGATCTGCGCATCGATATTGCGGAGCGGTCGTTTGCGGAGTCGCTCGAGGAGATCGCGATCGCCACGACGAATGTGTTCTTCGATCATTACAACGCACGTGTAGGTCTCGAGAATGCGCAGACCAACCTCGCAGTGAACGACAGTCTCTACACGCTCAATCAAGGACGTTTCGAGGTCGGCCGCATCGGGGAGAACGACCTGCTGCAGAGCGAGCTCGCGCTGCTTCGCGCGCGCAACGCGGTGGATGCGGCGAGTCTCGAGCACGATCGCACGTTGGCCGCACTGCGACTCGCGCTCGACCTGCCGATCGGTGCTCCGGTTCGCCTGATCGTGCCGGTGGAGATTCCGCGCATTGTCGCTGATACGGCGCTCGCGGTGCGCGAGGCGCTACGTAATCGTGCCGCGCTGCAGGAGCTGGAGCTGAGTGAAGTCCAGACCGACCGTCGCATTGCCGAAGCGCGCTACGGCACGGGCCCCGGTGCATCGCTTCAGGCATCCGTCGGCTTCAACCAGACGGGCGCGGATGCGGGCACCGTCTACCAGGATCTGCGGCAGGCGCAGCGATTTGCACTCGGCGTGCAGCTCCCGGTATGGCAGTGGGGCGTGCGCAGCGGTCAGATCGAGGCCGCCAGAGCTGAGCACTCACGGCAGGAGTTCACCAGCCGGCAGTCACGCGAGCAGACAGCGCAGGACGCGCACTTCGCGGCACTGCAGCTTTCGCTCGCCGAGCGACTGCTCGATGTCGCGGCGAAGGCGGATACCGTGGGCACGAAGCGCTTCGATGTGGCGAAGAATCGCTATGTGATCGGACGTATCGGCATCGACAACCTGTACCAGGCGCAGACGGAGAAGGACGGTGCACTCCAGTCGTACCTGCAGGCACTGCGCGGATACTGGGTGGCGTACTACCGGCTTCGGCGCCTGACGATGTACGACTTTGAAGCGGAGCGGCCGATCGGGACGCGTGCGTCGGTGCAATAGGCGTCGCGGCCAATATGCGCGACGCGTCGGGTCGCTCGCACGCCGGTGCGGCAACGCTGACCTGCGTCACCAGCGTACCTGAACACTGATCCCGGCGTGCGTCGCGCCCAACAGGGGCCGCACAAGCACCCGATCCGACAGCGTGCCAAGTGCCACCGGTCGCCACGCATCGCCGGTGATCGAAAGCCCAATCAGCCCTCCGGCCGCGGCACCCAGTACACCAAATACGGTAGCACCGAAGAGCATCGCCTCATCCTTGGTGAAGAAATACCCATCTCCCGTGGCGTATCCGAAGAGCCCGCCGCCGAGCACTCCGGTCGCGAGCCCAATGCCCAGGCCGCGCTTTCCGTAACGGCGAACGCCGATCGCTGCCTGCAACGTTTCGATCTGTGAGAGGGCGAGTGTGATGGGTGCAGACGTCTGTGCAACGAACGAAACCGAGTCGGCTGTCACCCGTTGCACTGTGCCAATGAACGCAGCGTCGCTCGGAAGCCCCGCAGCCCCATGCACTGCTGTGATGCGCACTCGTGCACCTTCCGACAGCGAGGCGAGGGGAAGCGGCACCGTCGACTGAGCACGGGCGGTCGACGCCGTCAGCGCGAAAGCCGAAAGCACAACGGTGGCAACGCCGAGTAGAAGCGACGGACGCGCGCTGCTCATGCTGGTGTGGAAAACGGAGCGTGTGACGGTGTTCATGAGTACGACCCCAGATTGCGATGGTGAGCGGAGTATGAGCGCACGTGCAGAAGCTGCGGTCGTCCCGCCCAACCGTCGATAGGACACAGCGCGTAGCAACCGGATGAACTTGACGTATGCTTCGTTCCGAGGAGAGACCATCACTTGGGTGAAACTGTCGTCTGCGCAATGCGTGTCGCGCCTCACCAGGTCGTTCGCTTGACACATGCGAGAAATAGCGACATATCATCCCCTTGTCCCGGTGCGCAGACGGTGCGCCGTGGCGAACCTCCGCGGTAGCATGCCGATCAGGGGGCGAGCTATATGACCTGCACCAATTCCGCAACGTTTGCGTCCACCGCCGTAGCAAGTTCTTTGTATTGCCTTGAAGCTGCGCGCCTAAAGGCGCACGAGTTGGTGCTAACCTGCTTTGTCGCGACGCTGTGCACCACAAGCGCCGCAGGGGCGCAAGAGCGCACAGTCCTCCGCGGAACGCTTGTGGATTCGCTCTCTCGCCCTGTCGCGGAAGCGACGATTCGTTCGTCGTCGCCCGCGCTGACCACGTTTACCGACAGCGAAGGTCGCTTCGGTCTCTCGCTGGAGCGTCGAGACCGTCTCTCGCTCATCATCTCGAAAGTGGGATTCAATCCCGACACGGTGCACGTCAGCTTCGCCGGTCGCGTGCTCGTTGCTCGCTGCTGCAAGCGCTCAATACCGTCCCAGGCGTCCGGGCGCCTGAGTTCAACGGTCGCGTCGGTGCACGCTTCGCCCGATGTCCGTCGGGAAAGGTCGCGGTGATTATCGACGGGCTCTATGTGCCCGGCATGGGCATGGGTGATCTCCGCAGCAACGAGGTCGAAACGCTCGAAGTGTACACCGGCGTGGCCCAGATTCCCGCGGAGGCGCGTGGCGATGCGTGCGCGGCGGTCATCATGACCACGCGAATGGTGACATCGCCGAACGCCAGGTAACCAGCAGTCAAGTAACCAGCAACTGACACGCGGGAAGGCCTCCGCCTCCCCACGCGTTATCGTCTGAACCCCGCTACACTCTACGGCCTCCAGTACCGCGTCCGGTTCGGCTCGTTGTAGCTCGTCACCTCCACCATCCGCTTGGGCTGCTCGCGCACTTCGCGCATCATCGGCACCCGCTGCTTCTGGTCGCCCACGCGCAACACGTTGTTTGTATAGCCCCAGGTGATGAGGTTGTCGTCCGTCTCGGGCTCGAGCAGATAGGAGATGAAGTTGCCCTTCGACTGCGCGGTGCTCACATAGTACCAGCCGGCCGGCACCGCTACACGCTGCGTGGTCTTCTCCACACCGGTCACCGATTGCAGGTAGTGTCCCTGAAAGTATTCGTTGCGCTCAACGCCAAGCGCGTCGTACACCTCGAGCTCCAGCGTGTCGTCCTCGACAAAGCGGTGCACGCGAATGCCGTGCTCCATGAGCAGCGGAACCACCTTCGCAATTGACGCCGGCAGCACATAGCCGCGCGCACGCGCTACCTTGCGCGTGGGTTCGTACTTGAGCCACACGGGCACGCGCTGCAGCGAAAACGTTGCCTGAGCACCCTGCCCCGCCGACATCCATACGGGCTCGGTGCCGCGCGACACGAGTTCATATGCCACAACCACCGAGTCCGACGCGCTCGGTGAGACACCGGCCCGAATGGCCCGCAGGCGAGCCCCGTTCGTCGCGGCCCGCACATCGGCCCGCTTCTCCCACGCATGCCGAATCACCGCGCGCATGCCGAGCTCCTGCCCGCGCACCTGATGGAAGTAGCGTTCGGCCTGCGGAATCGCTTCCACCACGCCGTTCCGCACACGGTGTGATGACGACGGTGTCTCGAACAGCAGCCCGATCGAGTTCGACATGCCGGTGTACACGTGATGCTTGCGCGGCTCCACCGATGTCGAGCCCCAGCCGCGCACGCTGTCCCGCGTCTGCGCACCGGAGTAGTCAAATCCATCGTACCCGTCGGCCTGCAGCGCCGCGCGCATCTTCGGGATGATCTCGCGATAGGGATATGCACGCAGCTGCGCGTCGACGGCCGGGTTGAGCGTCGCCTGCCAGGTGAGCGTGTAGGGCGCGGAACCGCCGTGGTGCGTGTCGATGTGAATATCGGGCGTCCACTCGTTCATCACCTGCGTCACCAGCGCATGAATCTCCTGCGACTCCAGCTTCACGTAGTCGCGGTTCATGTCAAACCCTTCTTCGTTCGTGCGACGCCGTACTTCGCCGCCGTCGGGATTGATCAACGGCACGAAGAGCACGATCACGCTGTCGAGCATGGCCTGCAGATCGCCCGACACGAGATCACGCGCCACGAGCTGCGACGCTTCCTTGCCCGCCGGCTCGTTGCCATGCACCGCGTTGGCGATCAACACGATCGACTTGCCGGAGCGCAGCGCATCCTCCGCATTCGCCATCGGCTCGCGCGAGATGGTCACGAGCGTGAACTGGCGTCCAAGCAGTGTCCGGGTGAGCGGACGGATGCTCACCGCATCGCTCGACGCGTCGAGATCGTACCAGAACTTCATGAGCGGCTCGAACGGCGTCGCGCCGGCCTTGTAGTCGTTCTGCTCCTGCCAGGTGCGGAGGCCTGTTTGGGCCGAGAGCGGTGACAGCGAGGCGACGAGCAGTGCGGCCACCAGCGCCGTCAGAGGTCCGATTCGACGAGAATGACCGGCAAGACTTGAGGAGCGTGACATGACGGGAACCAGGGAAGGCGGTGGAGAGCCGCGAAAACGAGGTGCGGTGTGAGGCAGTACGGATCGAGGCGTGCAATCGCTGATCCTGCCCTTCAGCGCGCGCCCTGGCAAGACGTGACTACCTTTCGGGTTGCCTGCGCCGGGCTCCAGTCAAGTTCCACCCTGAGCGCATCCACCATCGCCACTTCGTTGACACCACGCTCGTGACCGGACCCGAACACACGCTGCCCGACCAACCGGCCGCCACGTCAGACGTCACGTCAGCGATCACGGAAGACGCCCTCACCGACGAGGTGCGCGCCGCGACCGCGCTGCTTCAGCGCATCGTGGCCGACCGCGGTCTGCTGATCTCCGTGCCGCCTGAACAGCGGTACGTCTTCCTGGACGCCGTGGCGCAGGTATTCAATCCGGATGCCCGTGCCAGGCGCGCGATGGTCAAGGCCACCGCCCGGGAGCGCAAGAAGGAAGCCGCGCTTCGCGATGACCGCGTGCTGCACGAAACCGGCATCCGTTCGCTGCGTCGCCAGCCGGTGTTTACCACGCCGAATGTCTACCGGCTCAACGATCCGCGAGACGCGGCCGCTGCAGACGCGTTGACCGGCGACATGGAGTCGATCGACCAGCGTGAAGCCGTCGTCCCGCAGCACTGCTACATCTGCAAGCAGAAGTTTACCGCCGTGCACCACTTCTATGACCAGATGTGCATTCCCTGTGGCGACTTCAACTTCGCCAAGCGCACCGAACTCGCCGACCTGACCGGCCGCACCGCGCTGCTCACCGGCGGACGCGTGAAGATCGGTTACCAAGCCGGCCTCAAGCTGCTGCGCTGCGGTGCGCGTCTTCTGGTCACGACGCGCTTTCCGCGCGACTCCGCCATGCGGTACGCGGCCGAGCCGGATTTCGCGGAGTGGAGCGATCGCCTGGAGGTGTTCGGCCTCGACCTGCGTCACACGCCGAGCGTTGAAGCGTTCTGCCGCACGTTGCTCGAGACCGAACCGCGCCTCGATTTCATCATCAACAACGCCTGCCAGACGGTGCGCCGTCCTCCGGCGTTCTACGCGCACATGATGGAACGCGAGTCGGCCTGCGTGACCACGCTGTCGCCAACCGCGCGAAAGTTGCTCGGCACCTACGAAGCATGGCGCGGGTCTCGCTTGCTGGCGGACGGTGACGCTTCGCAACAGCAGCCGTCGAAAGCGAACGCCGCGTTGCAGCACTCCACCGCTAGCGCGTCATCACAGCATGTGGCCGCGGAGCACCTTGGCCTCACGCAGGCCGCCGCGCTGTCACAAGTACCGCTGCTGCCTGACGACTTGCTCGAGCACCACTCACTCTTCCCGGCCGGCGAACTCGACCAGGATCTCCAGCAGATCGACCTGCGCGAACGAAACTCATGGCGGCTGCTCCTGCACGAAGTGCCGAGCGTGGAGCTGCTCGAAGTGCAGCTCGTCAACGCGATCGCGCCGTTCATCATCAATGCGCGGCTCAAGCCGCTCATGCTGCGCACGTCTGAGCGCGACAAGCACATCGTGAATGTGTCCGCGATGGAAGGACAGTTTTATCGCAACAGCAAGACCACGCGTCACCCGCACACCAACATGGCCAAGGCTGCGCTCAACATGATGACGCGCACGTCCGCCACCGACTACGTACAGGACGGCATCCACATGAACAGCGTGGACACGGGTTGGGTGACGGATGAAGACGCCGCCGAGATTGCGGCGCGCAAGGTGGAGAACCACCGCTTTCATCCGCCACTCGACATCGTGGACGGCGCTGCACGCATCGTGGATCCAATCATCACGGGCATGCGAACCGGCAATCACGTGTGGGGACAATTCCTCAAGGACTACCGGCAGACGGACTGGTAGGCGCGCGGTGGCGGCGGCATGAACAGCGCCAGCCACGCGGAGAATCGCAGCTACGGCACCAGGAACACCACCGTGAGCAGCCCGAACGTCGACAGGGTGAGTGCATACGGCAGCGCCATCCACACCATGCGTCCGTACGAGAGCCGGATGAGCGGGGCGAGTGCCGACGTCAGCAAAAACAGGAAAGCCGCCTGTCCGTTGGGCGTGGTAACGCTGGCCAGGTTCGTGCCGGCGTTGATGGCGATCGCCAGCCGGTCGAACTGCTCTCGTGTGATCTGGCCGGCCTCGAACGCGCTGTACACCTCAGTAATGTAGACCGTGGCCACAAAGACGTTGTCACTGATCGCCGACAGCGCTCCGTTGGCGAGGTAGAGCGCACCCGTCTGTGTTGCGCCTTCGAAAGTGAGCACATAGCGCACAATCGGTTGAAACAGGTGCTGGTCGTGGATCACCGCCACGACCGCGAAAAACACCACCAGCAACGATGTGAACGGCATGGCCTCGGTGAACGCGCGTCCAAGCCGATGCTCTTCCGTCACGCCATTGAGTGCGGTCGCCAGCACGATCACCGTGAGACCGATCAAGCCGACCTCGGCGAGGTGAAACGCCAGCGCGAACACCAGCATGAACGCGATCAGCCCCTGCACCCAGAGCACCGCGACATCCTGGGGCGTGCGTTTCTCGGCCTGGTGATCGTCGTAGGCGTTGAGAATCTGACGGACGTTGGCCGGCAACTCATCGCCGAAGCTGAACCAGCGCATGCGTTCCACCACATAGCACGTCACGATGCCCACAAAGAACACCGGAGCGGACACGGGCAGCATCTGAAGGAAGAACTCCTGAAAGTCCCAGCCCGCGATCTTCGCGATCAGCAGGTTCTGCGGCTCACCTACCATGGTCGACACTCCGCCCAGCGCCGTGCCCACCACCGCGTGCATCATCAGGCTACGAAGGAAGCCGCGGAAGACATCCAGATCGGATCGGTCGAGCTCCCCGATCTCGTCGTCGCCATTCACGTCATGCTCGTGATGGTACTGCTTGCCCGATGCGACCTTGTGATAGATGAGATAGAAGCCGTGCGCCACCGTGATCACCACGGCCGTGACCGTCAGCGCATCGAGAAACGCCGAGAGAAAGGCTGCCGTCGCGCAGAACGTCACAGACAGCAGCGGCTTCGATTTCACCCGCAGCAACAGCTTGGTGAAGGAGAAGAGCAGCAGCTCCTTCAAGAAGTAAATGCCCGCCACCATGAACATCAGCAGCAGGATCACCGGAAAGTTCTGCACGACTTCGGTGTACACGCTCGCCGTGGATGTCAGCCCCATGGCGATGGCCTCGAGCGCCAGTAGTCCACCCGGTTGCAGCGGATAGCACTTGAGTGCCATCGCCAGCGTGAAGATGAACTCGAGGATCAGCACCCAGCCGGTGATGAACGGGCCGGCCGTCATCATGAGCAGTGGGTTGGCGATCAGGAAGCCAATGATGGTGAGCTTGTACCAATCGGGAGAACGACCAAGAAAGTTCTCGCTCAGCGCGGCAGCAACGGTCTGTTTTGCCACTCAGACCAGCTCCGGAATCAGGCGAACGCACAGCATATGGCGGGCAGCATGGGAGGGGAGGCGGTGCGCACAGCGCGGAGACTCCATCGCGCCACTCGTACCGAGGCACCGGAACGCTAATGCACGGGTCGGCGGGCCGTCAGGGTCCGCGCGTCTTCGGCGTGCTCGTCCTTGCCGATTGCGAAGCGCCGTCATTGCAGCGGCGGAAATGTTACCTCGCGCTCGTCGACGCGCGCGTAGCGTAACGGCGCCTCGCTGTAGCACCCGCGCCGCAGGGCCAAGGGTGTAACGGAATGTGCCCGAAACGACGCAACTTGGCTTGCAGACACGATTTGCGCCCGAGGCCGTCAGGCCTACATTCCCTGCGTTCAGCGTTTGGCGATGTGCTGCCGATACTCAGAGTGACTCAGATCGTCGCGCCGATGCGACGGTTTGGGTAAGTACCAACGTGCACCGGGTTCACGGTGCACCCCGCGTCCCCGTCCAAACCTGCCGTGTCCCGACCCGCCTCGCGATTCCCGTCTCTGCCCATGCCACGAGGGCAGAAGAAGGAGGAGATCCTTCGCTCCGAGCTGCCGCCCACACTGCCGCTCATGGCACTGCGCTCCACGATCGTCTTCCCGCTCGGTACGATTGCGGTGCAGATGGGGGCGCCCGAGAACCTGGCGCTGTTGCGCGCACACGAAGAGTCGGGACTGATCGTGGCGCTGGTGGTCGCGGGCTCCGAACAGGAAGATCCGATCGATCCGCACAGCTTCATCGGCAAGGTGGCCGTGGCTGCTCGAGTACATGAGCGCATCAACCTGCCGGGCGACACGGTGCAGATCACGCTGCAGGGGCTCCGACGCATCACACTCGACGACATCGCGCAGGTGCAGCCGTTTGCGATTGCCCGCGTGCAGGGGGCGCGGGAAACACCGGCCGATCCCACCGAACTCGACGAACTTGTGGCGCGCACGGTCGCGGCCGCGGAAACGCTGGCTGAGCTGATCGAGCGCATCCCGGCTGAAGTGCCGCAGATTCTCAAGATGAACGTGTCCGATCCGGGTCGTTTTGCCGACCTGGCGGCCACGAACATGAACCTGCGCATTGCAGACAAGGATGAAGTGCTGCAGCGGCTCGATATCGGCCAGCGCATTCGCTTCATTCTCTCGCGTCTCGAACGCGAAGTCGCGCGCGCCCGCGTCATGGAAGACGTGAAGAAGCAGACCGAAGTCAAGATCGAGGAACATCAGCGCGAGTTCTACCTGCGTCAGCAGTTGCGTGCGATTCAGTCGGAGCTCGGCGAGGCAGACCCGAACGAGAAGGAATCCATCGACCTGCTGCGTCGCATCGAAGAAGCGCAGCTGCCCGAAAAAGTCGGCCAGGAAGCGCGCCGTGAAACGGAGCGTCTGCGCCAGCTCTCTCCGGCGAGCAGCGAATATCAGGTGTTGCGTACGTATCTCGATTGCCTGCTCGCACTACCGTGGCACGCGCGTTCCGCGAACGACTCCGACATCGCCCTGGCGAAGGTGGAAGAGGCCCTCGAGGACCGGCACTACGGTCTCGACGAAGCCAAGGAGCGCATCGTGGAGTATCTCGCCGTACGCAAACTGCGTGGCGGTGACCCCAATGGTCCGATATTGTGCTTCGTTGGCCCGCCGGGCACGGGCAAGACGTCGCTCGGTGAGGCGATCGCCAACAGCATCGGCCGCGCGTTCTATCGCATATCCGTGGGCGGCGTGCGCGACGAAGCCGAGATTCGCGGGCATCGGCGCACATATGTCGGCGCGATGCCCGGCATGCTGCTGCAGGCGCTTCGCCGAGTGCAGGTGCGCGATCCCGTCATCATGATCGACGAGATCGACAAGATGTCGAACGGCGGGTCGTCCGGTGACCCGACGGCGGCGATGCTCGTAGTCCTCGACCCGTCACAGAACACGACGTTCGTCGATCATTACCTCAACCTGCCCTTCGACCTGTCGTCAGTGCTGTTCATCTGCACGGCGAACAACCTGTTCGACATCCCCGGCCCGTTGCGCGATCGACTCGAGGTGATCCGCATCGCCGGATACACGATCGAGGAGAAGGTGGAGATCGCGACGCGGTACCTGATGCCGCGCCTGCTCGCCGATCATGGACTGAACACCGAGGATATCGACATTCCCGATGCGGTGCTCGGATTCGTCACGAGCCGCTATT
>JBGTFN010000517.1:0-21712 GCA_041747275.1 Gemmatimonadaceae bacterium
CGCCGCGCGATGCCCCACGCGCCGACTGCATCCCGCATCTCAACTACGGGCCACTAGCCGCCGGAAACGGCTCCGCTCCGCTGACCGCGCGCACCACGCCCCAGGCCCCCGAGAAAAGGCGACAGGATCGGACGCAACGCCGATAGTGCGCGTCGTTGTGCACGCATCGTCAGCGTTGGCACCCTTGGCGGAAGGCTGTGCTGTTCGGCGCGCATGCTGTCGAGCAGTAGTGCTGGCAGACGTATGTTTACAGCACGCGCATCGAGAGATTCCGTGATGTTGGACGAGGCCTTTCGTGAGTTGCCGACTGCTAAATCGAGCGCGATCAGCGCGGCGGCAAATCCGTCATAAAAGCACCGCTTGCTCTCGCTGCGGATCGGCTCGAGCGCCGCGGGTACCCGTCCGCTCGACGGTCGGAGTCCACGACCGATCGTCGGGTTGAGATTGATTTCCCACGTTTGCACAACGCCGTCCAGCATCGAGTAGTCGATCCGGCCATAGTCCACGTTCGCAATCCTGAAGATCTCGCGCAGTTGCTGTTCATGTGGATTGCCACGCACGTAGTCGAGCTCCTCGTGCACCATCGCCGCCGTGAAGTCGGATCCCGCGTGCTTGCGCATCCAATGACGTCCAAACGACAGGCTGCGCGCGATCACCCGATCCCCTACGCCGAAAGCCGCGTACTTGCGGAACACGCCACCCACCGATGTATCGAGGTATTCCACGATGAGCAGGTCATCCATCGGCTGGCCGAGCGCTGTTTCCCATCCGATCGCGCGTTCCAGTTCGCGCGGAGAGTGCAGCAGCGGTGACAGTGGTCCCTCATGCCGCGATGCCCGTCGAAGGAACACCGGAAACTCGAGCTTCACATTCGATGCAGCGACGGGAACGGCGCGAAATACATTCAGCCCTCGCGCGTGAAGCGTGTGCAAAAGCGAGGCCCGCTGCAGCGTTCGCTCGGGATGGTTGAGCACTTGTACGGCTCGCGCATCCACAAGCTGTAGCGCGAGTTGCGTTGCAACTTCGCGACCGGCACTGCCCAGTTGATCGATTCCCGAGAAGAGATAGCTGCCGACGGGCAACAGCTCGTCGCCCGAAAACGATTCGTAGCGGCGCAGCAGCAGGCGATCGGCCAGATCCCGTCCCCAGAGACCGAGATACTCCTCAATTGTGAACGACTGCACGTCCTGGATGAGATAGTGGATCATCGCCCCGCCTGAGCATGCCACAAGTCACGATAAGTCTCGCAGCTCTCGAGCAGGTCGTCATGAGAGCCGAGCCCCACCGCGCGCCCCTGCTCCATGACCAGGATTCGCGTGGCATGGCGCAACGTTGACAACCGGTGCGCCACCGTGATTGTCAACCGTCCCACCATCAGTCGATCGATTGCCTGCTGCACACGCGACTCCGCCACGGAGTCGAGGCTCGACGTCGCTTCATCAAGCAACAACACTGGTGCATTCTTGAGCACCGCGCGCGCAATGTTGATGCGTTGCGCTTCACCGCGCGAGAGAGCGCGTCCGCCGTGACCAACAATCGTGTCATAGCCCTCGGGCATGCGCAGCACGTCGTCGTGGATATCTGCGGCCGCGGCTGCCTGCTCGACTTCGCCGTCACTCGCCGCCGGACGTCCGCAGCGAATATTCTCACGCACAGTGGTCTGGAAGAGAAACGGTTCCTGCGTCACGATGGCCATACTTTGGTGCACATCGGCGAGCCTGAGTGCGCGCAGATCGTGCCCATCGAAGCGAACCGATCCCGACGACGGATCATGGAATCGTGCGATCAGGCCGAGCAGCGTGGTTTTTCCGGCGCCCGACGGTCCCACGATGCCCAGCGTTTCACCAAAGGACACGGAGCACGAAACATCGCGCAGAATCGCGTGGTCGTTCAGGTCGTACGAGACCCGGTCAAGCGAGACGGTGCGTGGTGCCTCGGTCACGGCAATCGCTCCCGGCGCATCGGTGACATCTGGCTGCTCGGCCAGCAACGCGTCGATCGCCTCTACACTCGCACCGAAGCGCTGGATGTCCGCCCATGCGCCCGCGGCGTTGTTGATCGGCGTCTGCGCCGCCCGCAACGCCATCAGGAACGCCAGCAGCGACGGCCAGCCGATGTCGCCGCTCATCACCTGGAATCCGCCCACGATCACCACGGCGAACATGCCAACAGACGCGATCCCATCGAGTACTACGCGACCCATCGCGCGACTGCGCTCCATCGCGATCACAGCATCGAAGTAGCGACGCGCCCGTTCGATCGTGCGTGACGCCTCAGCGTCTTCGCCGCGATACACTTTGATCACTCGGATTCCGGCGAGCAGCTGCAGCACCACGTCGAACAGCGCGACGCCCTGTCGCCGCACGCCCCGCGCGTGGGACAGCGTGCGCCTCGCCAGTATGAACAACGGACCCATCGTGAGTGGCAGGATCAGGAACGCCCACAACGCGAGCGACGGGCTCACGTAGATGGCCGCGCTCATCAATGCGATGCCCTGCACTGCGTCGAGTACGGCTACGGCCGCCGCCATCGCTGCCGCGCGCAGCTGCGAGACATCCTGCCGCACTGCCTGAATCAGGTCGCCATGCGTGCGGCGCTCGAAGAAGCCGACGGACAACCCCAGCAACTGCCGGATCACGCGCTCCATCGTGCCGAGCTCGGCGGCCTTCACGATCTGCTGCTGCTGCAGTTGCGCGCTGTACGACAGCGCGACTGCGCCGAGTTGCGAAGCGGCAAGCAAGGAAACGACGATCCAGAGCGCCGGCCTGCGTCCGTATGCGTCTACCAATCGCGCGGCAGCGCCCGATGGTTCGTCGAGAACGCCACCCAGGAACTCGCGCAGCAACAGGATGGAGAGTGCGAGCAGCAGCGCGCGGCCGAGCGACGCGATACCGAAGCGCCCGAGCAGTGCCGGTTCCTGTCGCAGCAACCGGAAGGCCAGCGCAAGCGATCGTCTCACGCTGCTAGCGCGCGTCGCCAGCGCCCACGGCTGCTGCCTCGTCGATTTCTGTCGGCGCTTCGTCCACTGCGGGTTCGTGCGTGACTGACGCGATCTGCGCGACCGCACGTGGTGACAACATCGTCGCCACCGACATGTGACCCGTCACGTTGAGTGCGGTCTTGAACAGGTCCGGAATCGCGTCCACCGCCTCCACCAGCACCAATCCCTCCAGCGGAATGCCCGCAGCGAGATAGGCGGGCAGCGTACGGAACGCGCCGCCACCACCCGGTACCCCGACCCCACTGAAGCTGAGCACCGTCACGATGGCGATGAACGTCACCAGCGTCCACGCGTCGAGCGACACACCGTACACGGCTGCGAGAAACATCAGCTTTGCCGTGCTTGACACAGTGCGGTTCGGCTTGAACAGCGAGGAGCAGAGCGGCAGCAAGAAGGCGGTCGCGACCGGAGGCAGTCGCAGTACGTTACGTGCACCCGTAATCAGCGCCGGTAACGACGCAATCGACGACCGTGTGCTGATCGCCACGAGTTGCGCAGGCACGCAAGCGCGCGCGAACGTGCGAATCGGAATGCCTGCGACGAGCGTCGTCAGCGGATACAGCAGCAGCGTCGCAAGCACGAGCAGGATGGACGTCACCAGCGCAAATGCGCCAAGCATACCCGCCGCGATGCCACCCACACCGAGTGCGGCGAGGTACGCAAACGCAAATACGCCAGGCGGCGTGAACCACAGCACCCATTTCACCAGTACCAGCAGCGCGCTTCCAAGCCCGTGCACGGTCGCCGCCACGACGCGACGCTGACTCTCGGGAATTTGATTGATCGCGGCGCCGAAGAGTGCGGAAAACAGCAGCAGCGCCAGAATCTGGCCCTCTGCCGCCGCCGCGAAAATGTTGGACGGCAGCAGGTTCGATACCCAGTCGCCGAGCGACAGCACAGTGGACGACTGCTGTGCTGCTTCGCGCGCTGCTGTCGGGATGACGAGTGTGGACTCGAGACTCGCGAGGGCAGCGCGATCGATCGGGAAGCGCCCGATCGCAACGGGCGCAACGAGCACGGTGAAGAGGCCGGCGCCAATCAACAGTGCGATGAAGAGCAGCACCGCGCGAAGGCCGAGGGTTCCTACGCCCGCACGGCCATCCACACCCACGACGGCGGCGACCATGTGCACGATAACCATCGGCAACACGGTCGCTTGCAGGGCCGACAACCAGAGTGCGCCAATGGGCTCGAGCACCGCGGCGAGCACTCCGAATGCGGGATGCCCGACGGTGTATCCAAGCCAACCCAGCGCGAGCCCGGCGACGAGCGAGCCCAGCGACCACGAGGTAAGAGAGGCGCCCTGCGACAATCGCACGCGGGGACTACTGTCCGAGTTTGTCGCGGAAGAATGCGATCGTCATCGGCCAGGCCTTCGCCGACGCGGCCGCATTCGCCTCGTTGTTGTCCTGCGCACGCAGGAACCCGTGTCCTGCGCCATCGAAGATGTGCGATTCATACGACTTGCCAAGCCGCTTCATGGTGGAGTCGGTCGCTGGGATCGTGGCGTTGATGCGAGCGTCGTTGCCGCCATACAGGCCGAGCACCGGCGCCGTGATCGCCGTCATCTGTTCCGCGCTCGGGGGCGAACCGTAGTACACCACCGATGCTCCGAGCGCGGGTGATGTCGTGGCATGCAGGAAGGAACGTGCTCCACCCCAGCAGAATCCCACGATGCCGTACTTCGGCAGCGCGTTGGGAAGCGCCATGCCATATTTGGCGACTGCGTCGAGAATGCGCGTCCCCATTTCCGGCGTGACCTGGCCGATCGCTGCGCGCCCGGCGTCAGATGTGGGATCCGCCGTGAGATCACCGGTGCGGAACATGGTCGTCAGGTCAGGCGCGATTCCGATGAAACCGTCGGCGGCCACCTGATCGGCGACGGCACGTGTCCACGTGTTGATGCCGGTGTTCTCGTGAATCACCACCACCACGGGGACTTTCTCGGTGCGCTGCGGATGCACGACCCACGCCATCACGCTGTCCGTCGCGTTCACCTTGATCGCCACCCACTCGGCACGGCGCGGCGAATCGGCGATCCGCTGTGCAGCGGTGCCGAGCGACGCTGGAATGCCGCTTTGAAGCGCGACGATCGCGTCGGTACTCACGACAGAGATGTCGTGATCGGCATGTTCGTCGGCTGATTGAGCGGACGGTGCGAGCGTGGCAAGCAGAGCGACGCCAGTGACTGCGACCGCAGCGGAGAAAGAAACGAGCCTGCGCATGAGTACTCCTTGCGGGGGATTGGCGGGAGGAACTCCAGAAATGTACTTCCGAGGACGAGGGCGCTGTCGGCAGGGCGGTTCGCGCCCCACACGACCAGCACGCTTTTCACTCGGCGCACCATCTGGTATCACCCCCTTACCGAGCGACACATGACGACCTTTTCCGTTGGCTATATGATCGGCAGCCTTGCCAAGAACTCGCTCAACCGCAAGCTCGCAACGGCGTTGACCAAACTCGCGCCGTCCGGCTTGGCCTTCAGCGAGATTCCGATCGGCGAGTTGCCGCTGTATTCCTACGACTATGACAGCGACTATCCTCCCGCTGGACGCACGCTCAAGGAGGCGATCGCTTCGGTCGACGCGTTGCTGTTCGTGACGCCCGAGTACAACCGATCAATTCCGGGTGCGCTCAAGAACGCCATCGACTGGGGCAGTCGCCCCACGGGCGAAAACGGATTCGCCCGCAAGCCCTCGGCGATGATCGGCACGTCGCCCGGCAAGATTGGAACCGCAGTGGCACAGCAGCACCTGCGCAGCATTCTGGCGCACTGCAACTCGCCACTCATGAACTCCATCGAAGCGTATATCCAGTTCACGCCCGGCCTGATCACCGATGAGGGCGACGTGACGGTCGACTCCACGCGCGACTTTCTGGCCACGTTCCTTGGCGAATTTCACGGCTTCATCGAGCGCGTATACACGGTGTTACCGCGCACCACCGACTGAAACGCATCGACTCGCCACGCGTTCAATTCGGCGCTGTCTCGCAGTTTGATGGCAAGGCGTCATCCCCGTCACTCGAGCAATCACGATGTCCTACAATCGTTTTGCCGCCATGATCATCACGTCGACGATCGTCATGTTCGGCCTCATGTACACCACCGTGCTGGTATTCGGCCACGTGTGGTGGAGCCAGACGCGATTCTGGATGGCGGTCTATATGGGCGCCGCCATGGCCGTTATCATGCTGGCGTTCATGCTCGGCATGTATACGGACCGACGCAAGAACATGGCGATCTTTGCCGGTGCCGCAGTTGTGTTTGGCGTCGCCTTCTTTCTGGTGCGCAGCCAGTCGACGGTTGGAGACGTGTCATGGATGAAGGCCATGATTCCGCACCACTCCATCGCGATCCTGACCAGCGAGCGGGCGAATATCATTGACCCGCGCGTGCGCAAGCTGGCTGACGAGATCATCGAAGCGCAGCGGCGCGAAATTGCGGAGATGGAGGCGTTGATCTCGGATCTGCGATAGCATCGCCTGTGACGCGTGGAGCACGCGTCGCGCGAGCAAATCTTGATACTCACGCGTGACAGACGCATTTGCAAGGTATCGGTTCATGGTACTCGCCGGAACGGTATCCTGGTTCGGTACAGCCGCATCAACAAAGCTGCGCCGAGGCCGGCAAGGCCGGTCAGCAGCAGTCTGAATGCGCTCGGCTCAGGCACCACGCGCACTTGAAAGTTGCCGTAGCTCGCGGACGCACCACCGGCGATGCCGGGGGGCCGACCGAGGTACTCATCCCACGCGGATACTTCCATCGAGATGCAGAATGAACGATCGGTGGCAAGGCTGAGGCTGACCGGATTTCGACTGGTAATGATGGGTGCATTGCCAGATTCCGAGTGCACGCGAACGTAGGCATTGTCCATAGGAACCGAGAACGGTGAGCAGCTCCGGCCGTCGGCCCCCAGCTGAGCCTGAGCGGTCGCATGCGTACCGGGATGTAACGTGACGGCATTCATCGAGGCGCCAGCGATCCGCATCGCATCGGTAGGGGCGAACGTCGTCCAGCGAAAGTTCATGGAGAGGAAGTCCCAGGTCCACGTCCCCACCGCGAGCCCGCCGGGCAGCATTTCGAATCCGAACCAGCCACCCGCGGCGGAGATTGGGCGAATCTCCGTCCACTCAGCAGAGCCCGGGAACCAGCCCACCGAGAAGTCCCCGAACACCACATCGCCAATGAGACACTGATACCCAGGGTTTGACGATCTCAAGCCATGATAGAACGAGAGAGGCTTGCTCGAGCAGGCGTCCTGGGCATGCGCATCACCGCTCGCGAGTGGCGATGCAAGCGACAGGACGCAGAGAAGAAACCTTTTCATACGCTTGACTCCAGGAACGGGTGGCGGCGGCAGATTTCGCAGGTCGGATGGATGCTAGGACAATGGAAAACGTAAACTCGGGGTCTGACAGGGGACCTCCTCAGAGTCGCCCGAGAGATCGACAACCTTCACCCGAACTGTTGCTGCTGAGCCCTAGTAGTCGTATACATAGTGATGCCCCCCCGGCCGCGCCGTACCATTAGTCGCCCTCTGGAGCAGACGAGGTCGAACACACGCGCATGGCTGACGCGCTCGCCATGACGTGCTCACAATGGCACGGGGTTTCAGATGTCCATGCGCGCGCAGCCGGCTTTGCCCGCGCTGGCCAAAGTGCTCACTGGTATTCGCGGCTTCGACGAAATCACGCGTGGCGGACTGCCGGCGGGGCGTACCACGTTGGTGCTTGGCGGACCGGGATGCGGAAAGACCGTCTTTTCGCTCCAGACCCTGGCCAACGGGGTTCGTGACGCGAACGAGACGGCGATCTTCGTTGCCTTCGAGGAGAGCGCGGAACGAATTCTAAGCAACGCGGCATCGTTCGGATGGAATCTGGGTGCGCTTACCCCAGATCAGCTGTTCTTCTTCGATGCTCGGCTGTCGCCGGAAACCGTCACGGTCGGAGAGTTCGATCTCGTCGGGATGCTGGCGATCCTCGAGGCGAAGGTACGAGAGATCGGCGCGCAGCGCATCGTGTTCGATGGCATCGACGTCTTGCTCGCTTTGCTTGATAACGCCGCTGCGGAACGTCGCGAGATGTATCGCATTCGCGACTGGCTGAACCACATGGGCCTCACCGGCATCGTGACGCAGAAGGTGTCCGGCAATGAATCCGATCGACGCTTCGGCTTCCTTCAGTTTACTGCCGACTGCGTAGTACTACTCATGCATCAGGTGCTTGACGGATCCGCGTTCCGAAACCTGCGCGTCATGAAATATCGCGGGTCGGGGTTCGCCGCCGACGAGTTTCCGATCACGCTGACATCCGCCGGACTGCAGCTGACAAATCGCGGACCGACGGAGCTCGCGTACGATGTATCTGACGAGCGCGTGTCCACCGGTGTCGCCCGCCTCGATCACATGCTGCGGGGTGGATACTATCGCGGAAGCAATGTGCTGATTTCGGGAGCGCCAGGCACTGCCAAGTCCACGCTTGCCGGACTCTTTGCTGAGCAATCGTGTGCTCGTGGTGAACGCACGATGTATGTCAGTTTTGACGAGGGCGCGAAACAGATCGTGCGCAACCTGCGCTCCGTGGCCGTGCATCTCGCACCCTACGTCGAATCAGGGTTGCTGCGCATGTTCTCGACCCGCACGCGTGGGCCCAACATTGAGGATCAGTTCAGCGACTTGCGGGCGATCGTGCGCGAGCACAATCCGAGTTGCCTCGTGGTTGATCCCCTGTCGGCGCTGTCCACGAAACTTTCGCATGTCGCCAGCGCCGATGCCGCACAACAGTTTCTCGATTTCCTGAAGGGACGCGGCATCACCGTCGTCAACACCTCCCTGCTCGATGGCGTGAACACCGACGAGGTCACGGCGACAGGCATCTCGACGATCGCCGATACCTGGATCCACATGTCGTACGTGGTGCAGGACGGTGAACGCAATCGTGCGCTGACGATTGTGAAGTCGCGCGGCACGGGACACTCGAACCAGGTGCGAGAGTTGATACTCGCCGACGACGGCGTCACCTTGACCGACGTGTTCGTGGCGCAGGGCAAGGTGCTGATGGGCGTGGCGCGCTGGCAGTGGGAAAAGGATAGCGCGGCGGCGAAGCAAGGCGCCGACGAAGCACTCGAACGTCGGCGGTTGCAACTGCGGCTCGCGCAGGCGGAAGCGACGGCGCGGCTGGAAGTGATTCGCAGCGAGATGGCCGCGCGTAGTGCCGAAATTGCCCTGCTGGCGCGATCCAAAGGCTCCGCATCGGATCTTGATGCGACGGATATCGCCACACTGCATGGGTTGCGATTCGGCGACGATGATGATGTGGCTGAGACGGCTCCGGACTCGCCTGTGTCGGAACAACCGCACGGCCAAGGCACGTAACATGGCCACACAGCCTGCGGAAAGGCCTGTCGTGAAACTTCGGCTCTACGTGGCAGGCAATGGTCCCAACTCGGTGCTCGCTCGTGCCAACATTGCACTCTTTTGCGACGTGGAGAATGAGCAGACGTGTGACCTGGAGATCGTTGATCTGCTGGAGTTCCCGCAGCGTGCGCTGGCCGATGGAGTCATTGTCACACCGACGCTGTTGCGCTTGTCGCCGCTACCTGCGCGGCGAATCGTTGGCAACTTGTCGGACAGGGACAAGGTCCTGCTGATGCTTCGCGCTGTATGACACAGCACCCTGAGATGGTCATCGCCACGCTACGACAGCGTCTGGCAGACGTTGAAGGAACGCTTGACGCCGTACTTTCTGGTGAAATTGACGCAGCCATCGACCCACGCGATAGCTCGCCGGTACTGCTTGCCATTGCTCAGAAGCGGCTTCGAGAAAGTGAAGAGCGCTACCGGAGCATTGTAGAGACAGCGAGCGAAGGCATCTGGCTACTTTCGCTGGACGGTACCATCACGTTTGCAAACGAGCGCATGGCGAACATGCTGGGTTGCGCGGTGTCGGACCTGGTTGGTCGCTCGTTCTACGACTTTGTGCCGGCACGGCAACGAGAGATGGCGGTGCAGCGTATGGCGCGCGCGCCGAGCGGGGTGGCCGAAGAAAGTGAAGCGGCACTGCGCCTTCCCACCGGCTGCGAACTGGTGGTGATTGTCAAGAGCAGCATTATCTGCGATGCAGCGGGCGAGTGCTCTTCCGTCCTCATCATGATCACCGACGCCACCAGGCGCAGCGAAGCGGAACGGGCGCTGCGAGAGAGTGAAGCCGAGTATCGCCAGATCGTGGAGAGCACGACCGATGGTGTCGTCAAGCTCGATCCGTCTGGTATCATTGTGTTCGTGAATGCGCGATTCTCGGAAATGCTCGGCTACGACGCGCCGGAACTGATCGGCGAGCACCTGCTCTCGATTGTGATGCCGTCAGAGCGTGAGATCGTGCGTGATGCGCTTCATCGGCGATCGCACGGCGCGGCGGCGCCAACTGATACCATCTATCAGCACAAGGATGGAAAGCGCATCTTTGTGAATATCGCCGGGGCCGCGTTGCGAGACGCGCAGGATCGCTTTGTTGGAATACTCGGCGTGGTCCGTGATATGACCGAACGTCGACGTCTTCAATCCGATCTGATCGTGAGTGAGCGCATGGCGTCCGTGGGTACGCTGGCAGCGGGAGTCGCGCATGAGATCAACAACCCACTCGCGGCGGCGATGTCGAACCTCGAGTTCCTGCAGGAGGGGGTTACGAAGTTGCAGGCCCTCGGTGACCTCGACCACCGTGTCGATTGGGTACGAGAACAGTTCGCCGAGCCGCTGGCAGATGCGCGAGACGCAACCGAGCGCGTCCGTCGCATCGTCAAGGATCTGATGATTTTTTCACGTTCTCCCGTCGCGGAGCATGGCTCTTCCGTCGACGTGAACACCGTACTCGAATCGTCGCTTCGCATGGCGCGCAACGAGATTCGACATCGAGCCGAGCTTGTCCTCAAGCTCGGCGCGCTTCCCGCGGTCGTGGCCGACGAGGCGCGACTGGGTCAGGTATTCCTCAACTTGATCGTGAATGCTGCACAGGCACTGCCGGTCGGGCAAGCAGCGCAGCATCAGATTCGCGTCTCATCCCGCCGGGACGCCGACACGGTCGTCGTGGAAGTCGCGGATACCGGCAGCGGAATCGCCGCGGATGAAATCGGCAGGATCTTCGACGCGTTTTATACCACGAAGGATGTGGGACAAGGCACGGGGCTCGGCCTGGCCATCTGTCAGCGGATCGTGTCGGACTTTGGCGGCACGCTCACTGTTCGTAGCGAAGTGGGAGTGGGCTCGGCGTTCTCCGTCACGCTGCGCGTCGCCGAAGATGCTGAACGGGCGGCCACGCAGCCTGCGCCGCGCATCGTCACGTCGTACGCTGGTCGTGTGCTCGTCATTGACGATGAGGATCTGGTGGCGCGCAGCGTGCAGCGGTCGCTCGGCGCGAGCTGCAATCTCGTGCGCTGCACCAGCGCCAGCGCGGCACTGGCGCTGATCGAAGAGGGAGCATTTTTCGATGTCGTGTTGTGCGACATCATGATGCCCAACATGACCGGAATGGATCTGTACCATCGGCTGCTTCAGGTCGCGCCGGCGCAGGCTCGTCGCATGATGTTCATGACCGGTGGCGTGTTTAGCGAGGAAGCGAGACGGTTTACCGAGCGCAGCGAGATCGTGGTGCTGGAGAAGCCGTTCAGTGTGGCGGAGCTGAGAGAGGCAGTGGCGCGTTTTTCCGAGACGCGCGAACTGCGGAGCGCGTGACATTCCGCCTGCAGCCAGATCGGTGTTGATTGCCAATGCCATGCGTTGGTCAGACAATCCTTCGCTGTGCGATTGCGAAGCGAGCTGGGTGGTCCCCCAGCGAGAAGATCGTCTCCCGATTGTATTGTCCGCACGGCCGAGGCCTACCACTGGTACCGCACACCGCCGTTCACAGTGAATCCTGAAAGGTCGGTCCAGGCGTCCGTGGTCCAGCGCCCGCCGGCGCCGCGAGCGGGCAGTACGAGCCGATCATCTCGAGTCTGCCGCACGTTGGTGATGTTCTCGAAGTTGAGAAACAGGCGAGCGGTCCCCAAGCGTGTCTCGACCGCGCGCTCGCCCATCAGACCAACAATGAGGTAGGGGCGGCTCTCGCTGCGGTACGGGTTCGCGTCGAGGCGCTGTCGACCTGTGTAATACAGCTCGAGTCCCACGCGGCTTTTCCCCTCCTGCTCGACAGTGGTCACCACGCCCACCGCATGACGCGGTGTGAGCGCCACTTCATGCCGCGTACAGCCCGACACGAGAAGTCCTGCGCGCGCGGCCTCCGAATCGAGATCACACTCTGTCGAGTGCAGCAGCGTGTACGTGCCGGTGACCCGAAGCATGGGAGGCTCTTCCTCACCCGAGTCATCCCCGAGCTCGCGCTCAACGCGCGCCAACAGCTCCGCGCCCCACGTTTCTGTCGGGCCGCGTGCATTTACGAGCTGTAGGCGTGATACGTTGTTTTCCTGCAACGCCGGGACGCCAACCACCTGCAGCGGCCGCCTCACGCGCGAGCCAAACAGCGTGGCGTTGAGCTCCACGCCACCCAGCGACATCTCAAGCGGGCCACCGATGTCGAGTGACGCGCTCATTGCGCGCTCGGCCACGAGACCAGCGAGTGGCTGCACCGGAGTCAGGCCGGTGACCTCGGTCTCCTCTACAAACGGCGTCGGCGCAAAGGCGCCGCTGCCCGCCGAAAGGCGCGTGGTCCATCCTGCGAAGCGGCCTTCCGTCGGTCGGCGTGCGAGCAGAGAGACCCGGGGATTTACAAATGTGCCGTAATCGCTGTGCGCATCCAGTCGCACGCTGGTCGATACCGAAAGCCACGAATTCGCGTCGACATCGAGCTGCGCGAACGCTGCGGGGATTGTGTACGCGTAATCAAAGCCATTCACATTGTCGGCCGTGTACGTTTCACGCTGCAGCACACCGCCGACGACGTATGTGAACGGGCCGCGCGGAACGGCCAACGCCGCCTCACCGAACCAGGTGCGATGACGATCGTCTTCGCGAACTGTACCAAAGCGATGCGAATGTCGCTGCTCGACGCCCGAGCCGCGCAGGGTCAGGATCGCACTTCGCAGCGCGTCGGTACCGAAGAGCGGGTTCGAATCGCTGCCGACAAAGCGGGCGAGCGCGCCCACGTCGGCACGGCGAGTGCGCAGCGATTCGTCGTAGGTCGTGCCTGCTGGCGTCACCCGGCCCGCGAGCGTTCCGCCGGCCCGCTCTTCTGCCGTGAACCCGCCGGTGAGAAACGCCGAGCGACTGATGCCGTTGTTGAAATACAGCCGTGGCCGCACAACGGCGCGAGAGTATCCTGGCATATCGGTCCAGCCATCGCGGTCAATATCGTTCTGCCGCTGCGTATGTGCTCCAGCCAGCAGGGTCGCGCCGACGCGCTCTCTGAAGGGTGCGCTACCGAAAAAGACCGCATCAGTACCACCACGGGAGGTCTGGTTGACGAGCAGGGTGCGTTCGATTTCTGCACCCGGTCGTCGGCTCACGAGATCGATCACGCCACCCAGCGCGGAGCTACCATACAGCGCCGACGCCGTCCCCTTGATGATCTCCACGCGTCCGAGATCGACCGGCGGAATCTGCAACAAACCAAGACCGCCAGCCTGACCGCCATACAGCGGAAGACCATCCGCCAGCAACAGTGAGTATCGCCCGCGCAGACCCTGGATGCGCACGTTCGCGCCGCCCAACGACGGATTGGTTGCCTGGACGCGCAGACCGCCGGTCTCATTCAACATCATCGCGATATCGCCGGGCGACATGGTCACCTTCTCGGCGATCTCCTCCTCGTTGATCACTTCCACGCGGAGCGGCGTGTCCTCCACGCGACGTTCACCACGTGTCGCCGTCACCATGACGACCTCCGCGTCCACCGCCTGCGTTATGAGCGTGAGCGTGACGATCGTGTCAGCGCCCGGGCGCAGCGTCACCGTGGTAGAATCCGGGCGATGTCCAACTCTGGTTGCCACGATAAGGCGCCTTCCGGCGGGCACCCGCAGCATCGCCTGCCCGCTGTCGTCTGTCCGCGCACTGATGGTACCGATGCGCACGGTCGCAGACTGGACGACACTACTGCCAGCTGAATCTGCTTGCACGCGCACAGTGACGGTGACAGTCGAATCCTGCAGCACCGCTGTCGGTGCTGGCGTCTGCTGCGCTGCCAGCGAAACGGGTACCACTCCGATCAGCGCCACGAGGAGCGTGACGACCTTGAAACGGCGAGCGATGATAGGGAGGACCATCATCCGGGCGTGTGTGTGGTGAGGATGTACCGCGGCGTCGGGTGATGCAGCGGCCGGTCTCGCGAACAACAATTGGCTGGTCGCGAGGTCCTGTGTCGCATGTCGCACGATCTGTCAGGCGCCAGCGAGCGCGAGCACGCTCATAATCAGCGCCAAGACGCAGTTGGGCCAGCCTAGAAGAACCGTTTGATCTCCGCATACTCCCCCGACACGATCAGCCGCACCACCACGTTACGACCCGATCGGTTGCGCCAGAACCACCCGTGCCCTCCGTCCATCGCGGCGACGAGGGTTCCGCTGTCCGCCTCGACGCGGGTGCCCTTGCCGTACCCGATGTAACTGTTTGGCGCTCCGGTGGAGTCCCCGTGCTGGTCGAAGTTCACGGCGCCGCCCTCGGCACGCCAGCTGAACATCGCGGCCTGGCCTTTGCGCATGACGAGCTTCACTTCTTTCCCTTCGTTTGGCGCGAGCGCAACGGATACCGTGTCTGCGCGCACGACAGCGAGCGTATTCGTTGCTGCACTTTCAGTCGCAGCTGCAGCGGGGGTGCCGCTCCCCTGCTCCGTTGCTGATTGCGATGCCGCCGCTGGCGTCTCTGCGGCCGCAACTTGCGCTGCGGCACGCTCCGCGGCTTCAGCTGTCGCCGCTTCACGCGCAAGCTGTTGCTTGATCTCACCCATTTCGGTAAGACCAAGCACGCGACCGACGCCCGTTACATCCACGCCGTACTCGGCGGGCATTACCACCGCGACAAGCAGCACGCCGGCCACCGCCAACGCGATGAGTGTAGCGCGAAATAAACGTGCCGAACTTGGCAGAGCATCTGCCGGGGGTTGCATGGGAGAAGTCATGATCGGTCAGAGTGCGGGAGTCACGAAGAAGCCGACGAGCTGGTAGCCGGCAAGCAGAAATCCGAGCGACATCAGTACCACATTCGCGTTGAAGGCATGTCGGCCAAAGCTTGCGCTGCGACGCCAGTAGCCCATCGCGATGAGAATCGCGGAGAGGGCAAGCAGCTGCCCGAGTTCAACGCCCACATTGAACGCCACGAGATTCGCGAACAACCCGTCGGCATCGACGTCATAGTCGAGCATTTTCGTGGCCAGACCGAGGCCGTGAATCAGGCCGAACAAGAGCGTGGCGCCCCGGGCATTTGGCTGCCACCCGAACCACACGCGGTACGCGCCGAGATTGTCGAGTGCCTTGTACACGATGGACAGCCCGATCACTGCATCCACCACGAACGCGTTCACGCGCACGTCGAGCAGGACGCCACTCATCAACGTCTGTGTGTGTCCCACAGCTAACTGGGAGACGTAGAGCGCGACGTCGCGCAGACGATAGACAAAAAAGATCACGCCAAGCAGAAAGAGCAGATGGTCGTAGCCCGTGACCATGTGCTTGGCACCAAGATAGGCGAACGGTGCGAGCAATATGCCGGAGACTTGCTCCAGATAGCCCTTGTCGCCCGCGGTGACGCCGTGTGCCAATAGCGACGCCGGCAGTGCAGCGAGCGCGGTGAGTGCAACGAGTAGTAGCACAGCGCCTGGCGCAGCAACTGATGAGCCGCCTGGTGCGCCGTCGCGACGGAAACGGATCCTCACGGGACCTCCGGAGACGTGTGGGAATGCTGCCCGAACAGCGTGTACAGCGCGGGCAGTACGAGCATGTTCAGCGCCGTCGCAGAGATGAGCCCACCAAGAATCACGATCGCCATCGGCGTCTGCAGTTCGTTGCCGGGCTTGTCGCCGCCGAGCGCGAGTGGAATCAGCGCGAAACCAGCGGTGAGCGCTGTCATCAAAATGGGTGAAAGTCGCTCCAGTGAGCCGCGGCGAACGGACTCGTGTTCCGTGACACCTTCAGACTCCAGCTGGCCATAGTGCGACACGAGCAGAATGCCGTTGCGCGTGGCGATACCAAACAGCGTGACAAATCCAACCAGTGACGCGATACTCACCACGCCACCGGTGAGCGCAACGGCCGCCACGCCGCCAATGAGCGCCAACGGCAGGTTGGACATCACCAACGTCGCCAGGCGCGCCGACTTGAACTCGCCGTAGAGAATCAGGAAGATGGCGGCAATGGCCAGCAGCGAGAGCGAAAGCAGCGTACGCGTCGATTCCGCCTGCGCTTCGAACTGGCCACCATACTCCACGAAATAACCCGCAGGCAACTGCACGTCGCGGCCAATGCGTTCGCGAATCTCTTCGACCGTCGACCCGAGATCACGACCGGCCACATTCGCCTGCACCACGATCTTTCGCTGAACATTCTCGCGCGAGATGGTGTTGGGTCCGCGGGTCATCGTCACGCGCGCCACGCGTGAGAGCGGTACGAGCTGTCCCGTGGGCGTCGCAATCGGTACGGCCGAGATGGCGTCTGCAGACTGGCGATCGGACTCGGGTAGTCGCACCACGAGATCAACGCTGCGTCCGTTCTCGAGTACCTGCGACACAACTTCGCCGTTGAACGCAACATCAATTACTTCCGCGAAGTCACCCGGCGTGAGTCCATAGCGCGCGAGCGCCGCGCGATCTGCATCAAGGCGAAGTTGTGGGACGTCCAACTGCTGCTCGAGCTGCAGGTCGGCCACACCGGGCACGTCCTGAATGGCATCGCGCACTGTCGCGCCGACACTGCGCACTCCCTGCAGGTCCGGGCCGAAGATCTTCACCGCGATGTTCGCACGCGTGCCCGAGAGCATGTGGTCAATGCGATGTCCGATCGGCTGACCGATGGTGACGTTCGTTCCGGGAATGGAAGCGAACTCATTGCGCAGACGCTCGAACAATGCCTCCTTGTCGACATCCGCGCGAAGCGTCACGTCCAGCTCAGCGGCGTTCACGCCCTGTGCGTGCTCGTCGAGTTCAGCGCGTCCCTGCCTGCGGTCGGTATTCAGCACCTCCGGATCCGCCTTGAGAATGCGCTCCACGCGCAGGCCAATCGCGCTGGCCTCAGCGAGTGAAGTGCCTGGCACGGTCACCACACTGACGGTGAGCGCCCCTTCGTTGAACTCCGGCAGAAACGACGTGCCGAGGAACGGCAGCGATGCAACCGTTGCGACCAACGCCACCAGGGCAACGGCAAGTGTGCGTCGCGGCGCGCGCAACACACGCTCGAGCAAGTATGCGTAGCGGATCTTGAGCCATGTCACCACGCGGCTCTCGTGACCACCCTCTCGCTCAGCACTCGCTGGCAGCAGCCACGCACACAGCACGGGAGTCACCGTCACCGCCACGAACAACGATGCGAGAATGGCGACGATGTAGGCAAAGCCCAGCGGTTGCAGTAGACGCCCTTCCACACCACCGAGGAAAAACAGCGGGAGAAACACCACGATGATGATTGCCGTGGCGTTCACGATCGAACTGCGAATCTCCACCGAGGCGTCGTACACCACCGAGAACACCGCGCGACGCTCCTCGGGATTTCGCTGCGCGTTCTCGCGGAGTCGCCTCAGCACGTTCTCCACGTCGATGATGGCATCATCCACCAGCGCACCGATGGCAATGGCCATACCGCCCAACGACATGGTGTTGATGCTGAGGCCGAGTGATTGCAGGGCCAGAATGGCGACGGCGAGCGATAGCGGAATCGCCAGCAGGGAGATCGCCGTGGCGCGCGCGTTGGCAAGGAACAGCGCCAGAATCACCACCACAAGCAGCGCACCGTCGCGCAGCGCATGCACCACATTGCGAATGGCAACAGAGATGAAATCCGCTTGCCGGAACAGCTCGGTTTCAATCTGCATTCCGGCGGGAAGCGTTGGCTGAATGGCCTCGAGTTCCTGATTGATGCGCTCAGTGAGTGCGAGCGTATTGGCACCGGGTTGCTTCTGCACGGCAAGCACGACGCCTGGCAGCGCGTTGACAGACGCATCCCCATATCGCGGCGCCGCACCCACGCGCACGGTGGCCACCTGCGCCAGTGTGAGGGTCGCACCACCACGCGTAGTGACCACGGTCGCGCCGATATCCTCCACGCTGTGCGCGCGCCCCACGCTGCGAATCACGATTTCCTGACCGCGATCCATGTACACCCCGCCCGAGGCATTCACATTTGCGCCCGACGCGGCGCGCAGGATGTCAGCGAGCGTCACTCCGGCTACCCGCATCCGTTCAACATCGGGCTGCACCTGGTATTGCTTCACTTCGCCGCCAATCGGTATCACCTGCGCCACGCCGGGAAGCGCAAGCAGCCGGCGGCGCAGCGTCCAGTCGGCCTGTGTGCGCAGTGCCATGGCGCGCTCCATCGAAGGAGCAGAATCACCGGTCCAGGCGAGACCCACCATCAGGATCTCACCCATCACGGACGACACCGGCGCAAGCACGGGCGGCGCGAGGCCATCGGGCAGTGTTGCGGCCACGGTCTGCAGCTTCTCAGCGACAATCTGGCGCGCCCGGAAGATCTCCATGTCCCAGTCGAACTCCACCCACACCACGGCGATGCCCTGCGAGATGGACGAGCGCACACGACGTACGCCCGTCGCTCCATTCACCGCGGTTTCAATCGGGAATGCGACGAGTGCTTCCACTTCTTCCGGCGCCATGCCGTGCGCTTCTGCCAGCACGGTGACCGTGGGTGCCGTGAGGTCCGGGAATACGTCCACGGGCAATCGGGTCGCAGTCCACGCGCCAGTGGCGAGCAGCAACGCCGCGGCCGCGAGCACGACAACGCGCCGCTGCAGCGACCACTTGATGAGTGCATTCATCATCGAGCGGCGCTCAATGCTCGTGGCCGTGCGCCGGCACGGCTGTGGAGAGCGACGCCAGCTTCAGTTGATACGTCGCGCCAGTGACGACACGATCGCCGGCCTCGAGACCGCTGCGCACCAGCACGCGCTGACCATCACCGCCGTCCACTTGCACGACACGGCGTTCGTAGCGCTCACCGGAAGTTTGCACAAACACAATCGATGTACCGTCTTCTTCAAGCACAGCACTCGCCGGCACGATGATGCCGTTGCCGCGCGATCGCGTTGCGACGGCCACGCGCGCGAGGGTGCCCACCGGCAGATCCGTGTTCAGGCCTTCCAGCGCGTAGTTGACGCGCACGGCACGCGTGAGCGAATCCACCGCTGCGCTTACGCCGAGCAGTCGCGCCGAAAGCGCCGCGTCTGTGTAGCCCTCGGGTGTCACCGACGCACGCGCACTGCGATCCATCTGCGCGAGCGCTTCCACGGGCACAAACGCCGTCACCCATAGCCGACTCGGATCTACAATCGAAAACAGCCGCGCGCCTGCCTCGACGCGTGCGCCGGTCGTGCCGAAACGCTCGACCACCACGCCATCCATGGGTGCGCGCAGCTCGAGCAATCCATCGGCCGTGATGTTGCCGCCACCGATGGCGGCGAGTGCTTCACGTGCTGCGTCTCGCGCCACGGTGGCTTCATGCATCCGTCGCTCGGGAATGGCCTCGGCGCGCAACAACCGTTCGGCGCGCGTGAACTCTTCCTCGGCTTCGCGCAGCCGCGCGCGCGCATCCGCAAAGCTGGCGCCGCCTTCGCCGAGTGTGGGACGAATGCGGGCGAGCAAGTCTCCGCGACGCACGCGCATCCCCACCGAGGGCGCGTTCGGAGCGAGCTGGAGAATTCCGCTTGCAGGCGCGGCCGCTACCTGCGCCGAGCCCGGTGCAGACGTGATTTCACCCGGCACGTTGATCGCGATCGCCAGCGACCCCGAATCAGCGAACGCGGTGCGAAATCCGGGGGTCTTCCACTGCTGTTCCTTGAGAAACGGGATGTCGGAATCTTCGCCCTCGTCGAAGGGCGCGTCCTCCTCCGTCGCATACACGACAAGACCCGGCACTTCGATGCGATCGCGCGCTTGCGGACTCTCCACATCAATGACGAGATCGTAGGTGCCGGCAGCGGTGAACACCGGTGCTGGACCATAAATGCCGGGTACGCGCGGCGCCTCCTGCGTTACCACCAGCGGCGCTCCGCCACCGCGAGGCGTGAAGGTGAGCACGATGCGACCTGAGCGCAGCGGTGTGAAGTCGGTGAGGTCGGTGAGATGCGCGGCGAACGTTCCACCAACCCCCACAATCAACGCGGGGTGCTCCATGAAGAGCTCAGTGGAGTCCGTGAACAGCGTGATCACACCACCTGCGCGTTCCGGTGCGTCCGTTTCGGCTTCGGCGGCCGGCTCCTTGCTGCAGGCGCTCACGACCATCGTGCCGAGCAGCAGTGTCGCGAACGTACAGGTGATACGCGAGAATGCAGTTGAGTAGTGCACGGGAGTCAGTTGAGAGAAGGTTGGCCAATCGCGCGCGCGAGTTCGGCGCGGCGCACGAGGGCGTCAGCGCGCAGCGTCGCAAACGCTTCTTCGACTTCGTCGTACGCGCGGAGGGCGAGCAGCCAGGCATCGAGTGAGATCTCGCCTTCGCTGTAGGCTGTGTTCACGGAGACCAGTGCGCGGTCGGCGCTTTCACCGAGCACGGGGCGCAGCGCGGCGAGCTGCCGCTCCGCACTTCGCACCGCGTCAACTGCACTGAGGATCTCCAGCGTGGCGCGTTGCTGACGATCCATGAGCTCCATGCGCGCTTGTGTGACATCGGTTTCGGCAGCGTCGCGTGCGCCTTGCCGCCGGTCGAACAATGGCAAGGGAATGCTCACGCCCGCCGCAATGCCGCGTAACGCGCCCAAGCCCGCGGCGGTTTCGGATTTGTATCCGCCCACAAGCGTGGGCACCGGCATCTGCTCCGACGCGGCCAGGCGCGACTGCGCCTCGCGCAGCATCACCCACGCCTGTGCAATCTGCAGATCGGGACGTTGCAACCGGCCGAGTGCGAGCAATGAGTCGTTGCTCAGCTCCGGAAGCGGAGCGGCGTCAAACGCCAGCGTCGGTGTGCGATCGAGGTCCGGATTGGCGGGATCGATGAGTGCGAGCAACTGACGTCGCGCGCGGCGGAACTCGACCGCACGTGCCTCGCGCACCACCGCGTAGCGCGCCGCTTCAAGCTGGATGCGGCGCTGTTCATAGCCCGACGCATCTCCGGCGGCCAAACGCTCTGATACAACACGCATCGCCTCCGCGAACGTCGCGGCCGAACGCGCCGCAATCTGCTCCCGGCGGCCCGCTTCCAGCGCAGACGCAAAGGCCGTCACGGTCAGCAGCGTGATTTCCAGCTGTACGCCGCGCAACTCTGCGGCCGCTACCTGCTCTTCCGCCGCGGCCGCGTTCTGGCGCGCCGCGCGCTGTCCGAATGCAAGGGGTTGTTCAAGCGTCGTGATGTGTTGTGAGTTCTCCGCGCCCACGCGCGTGGTGCGTTCGTATTCCCACGACAGCGTCGGATTGAGGCGAGCGCCAGCTTGACGACTTCTATACTCGGCAGCTTGCATCGCCGCGCGCGCGGCCGCGACGCGCGGATGTGCACGCAGTGCGAGTTGCACCGAGGAGTCGAGCGAGAGCGCAGGCTCTACGCGTTGCGCTGCGGCTGGTGCGGCGAGCACAGCCAGCAGC
>JBGTFN010000518.1:0-2645 GCA_041747275.1 Gemmatimonadaceae bacterium
GATGGGCGTGCCATAGCCCGCGCCGCCGTTGGCATTGCCGATGACGCCGAGTCCGGCGCCGGCGATGGCCCCGCGCACGCCCCCGTGCGACGCCAACTGATTCTGGGCGCGCGTGACGGTCTTGTTCTTGACGGTGTTGGCGGCGATGAAAAACGCCGATCCGGCGGCGAGGAAGTAGCCACCGCTCGCGGCGGCACCGCCGCTCTTGCTGAGAATGGCGGCGGTTGCGGGGCCGTACGCGGTCAGTCCGAGGAACGTCTGATTGCGCACGAAAGCGTTGCCGGCGGGCTGTGAAAGCTCGACCGCGCCGCTGCCGGGCAGCCGCTCTCCGCGTTCCGCGGTGGCAACGACTGACGCGCTCACATTGTTTTTAAGCGCCATCATCGATGCGTTATTCAATATGTATCGCGCCACTGTACCATCTGCGCGCGTTACGACCAACGCAAAGCCGCCGCTGCCGCGCGCGTACAGACGTGCCTCCCGAAACTCGCCGGTCACTGGCCAGAGCGGACCGGCCAGCGAGAGCCGCGCGACGAGATTGGGCGTCAGTGACATCACGCGACCCGCTGAATCAAACGGGATGGGCCGTTCGATCTCGGGCGTGACCTGCGCCGCGAGCGCTCGGCTGCCGGCAGTTGACATGCCGACAGCGCAAGCGAGCAACGCGATCAGGCGGGCGATACGGTGGAGTGCGGTTGTCTGCATGGCAGAGTATACACTGCCGCCGAGCTACTGCCGCTTGAACGTCACCGATGCTCATAGCTCCCGTCGGCGCGCCACACGCCAACGATGGTCTGCGACGGCGGTGTGCGGCGGAAGCTGCTGCGCACCACACCGGACTCCGCGTGATCCACGAGCCTCTGATATGTCGAGAGCGAGTCGGCAGACGGTGCGCGAATGACGAACTGTCGCGCGCGTGCAAGCGAGGAGAAGAGGTACGCCGAGTCGGTCGCCGTCCAGGAGCCGAAATCGGCGACGGGTTCGCTGATGTCGCCAGACGTGGCGCCGGCGGCTGATGGGCTGGCGACCGAGGCAATGCCCCATGTGGCGGCCGTGCCGATGTGCACGCGCGTGCGGCACTGTTGGGTAACCTGACGCAGGTGGGGTAACAACTCGCGTGACGCTGCCGGTGCCGTGGTTCGTAAGGCGGGTGGTGATGCAGGTCTCTGTGTGCACCGCAATCCCGAGGTATTCGACACGCATGTCTGATTCACTGCATTTACGCGCAATCGTGCATCTCGGGGGGAGGGTCGCCCCTGGCACGGTATGGGAAGCGACGAGTTACAACAATGAACGCGGCGGCGTGACGGCGGCGAGATTCCGGGTGGCGGAGTGAGCAGGTGCGCTGCTGTTCCGTCGTGCGTGACATCGATTGCGACGGCATTCATGTTGTCGCTCACGACTGTCGCTGCGATCGCTCCCGCTGGCGCGCTGCATGCACAGACAGCGCGTCCGAGCGAGCTCGCCTGGTCGCGTGAGTTCACGGGCGCCGCATGGTTAATGGGAATGCGTGGCACGGTAAGACCCTCGACGGTCGCGCAGACCGCTACGATCAATCCATCGTCCAACCGCGCACTTGAAGCGAAAGATGCGACCGCGTACATCAGCATGCGCCTGACGCGCGATCGTTTCGTTCTCGGAGGAGACCTCAGCAACTTCAGCGCCACCGATGTCGCGCGCACCACGTTGGGAGAAGCGGCCACAATCTCTCAGCGCAACTCCGCGCTCACGATAACACCGGGCTTCGCATGGCTGCGCGGGGAGCGCGGCTCGTTCGAGCTTTACGGTGGTGTGCGCATCTGGCGCTGGCACGCCACGGTTACGGTGCCGGATGCCGGACTCGCCGACGACGCGCGCACGTCGTACTACGACGTCGTGTTCGGCGCTCGTGGCGAGCAGCGCGTGACCCGTGCGCTAACCGCGTCGCTGTACGCGGACGCGGGCGGATTTGCCGTGGCTAGTGATCTAACGTGGCAGCTCGCCGGCCGAGTCGCGTATCGTGCGGCCGAATCGTGGTCACTGGTTGTGGGCTACCGTCACCTCTCCGTGAACTACCGGGGTGACGGTAAGCTCCTGAATCTCGATCAGTACGGGCCGACACTGGGTGCTGCACTGCACTTCTAGATCGAGCGACGACATTCGACAGCCGGCCCTACACTTCCGGATTGCGCGACGGCGTCGTACAGCAGCGCGACGCGGCACTCGTGTTCGGCTACAGCGACGGCCGTTTGGTATGAATGTCGGTGCTTGCCTGGAACTGGTGCGCCACTGACAGGAGCTGATCGTCGTTGTACAACGCGCCCACGATCGTGCCGCAGATGGGCTGCGGATTCAGGACCGGCGGCGGTGTTGCGTCGTCGCCGCCCCGACGGCCCTGAGTGGGCACGTCGAATTTGTACGGCAGGACCACGCACGGGTGACCGGTCTGCGCGTTCGCTGCCACGTCCGCCGTCGGACCGCCCACGAACATGTCGAGCTCGCTCATGAACTCGCCCCACTTGGCCACGAGCATGTAGCGACGGCGCTGGTTCTGCATGAACTCGAAACCCGCTACGGTGCGACCGCGCACGAATCGCGGATTCCAGTCGGCTGGTGCCATGGGGTCCGCAGGTGCGCTGGATGCGGCCGGCGCTGCGGCGGCCGGC
>JBGTFN010000519.1:0-6522 GCA_041747275.1 Gemmatimonadaceae bacterium
GTCAGGACTGCGCGCGACAGGCGTGCGCGCTTCGTGCGACATCAGGACTTCGGTTCCGTAGCGACGGGCGCAGGGCCGGCGTCCGGGTCCTCGTTCCACAGCACCCAGGCGAGCAGCAACGCGCCGCAGCTCACCGCCATGTCGGCAATGTTGAATGTGGGCCAGCGTGAAGCGCCAAGCCCCACGTCGATGAAGTCCACCACTCCATACTCGTGACGAACACGGTCAATCAGGTTGCCGAGTGCGCCGGACGACACGAGCGCGAGCGCGAGCGTGCGCTGCACGTTGCCCGACTCGGTCTGGCGATACATGCGCCAGAGAATGAACAACGCGGCGACACTGAGCGACAGAAAGATCCATCGCGAATACGCACCGAGATACAGTCCGAATGCTGCACCCGGATTGTAGACGAGCGTCCAGCGCAGGAACTCGCCCCACACCGGTTGCGGCACGCCGCTCGGTGACAGCGTGGCCACGGCGATCGCCTTGGTGATGAGATCACTCACCACCACGACGATCATCACCGGCCAGTAGATCAATGCGTTCACGTCACCCCTTCTTGGCGTTTTCTTCGCGTTGCTTGCAGTCGATGCAATAGCGGGCGTGCGGCAGTGCATCCAGTCGATCGAATGCAATGTCCTCGCCACACTGGTGACACTTGCCGAAGGTATCCGGCGAGCGGTACAGGCGGCGCAGCGCCTGGTCGATGTGCCACAGGAAGCGCCCCTCCTGACTCGCGAACAGAAACGCCTTCTCGCGCTCCATTGCGTCGGTGCCCTGATCGGCCATGTGAAAGGAGTATGCGGCGGTGTCGCTGCTGTCTCCTGTCGCGTTGGGACCGAACGTTTCCCCGTGATGACCAAGCTCCTTCAGCACCCGCCGTCGTTCTTCGAGCAACCGATTCTCGAAGTACGTCAGATTCTTCTTCGACATGGGCTTGGGCTTCTTGGGCGCATTCGAACTAACCATCAGGTTCCGTCCTTCCTGAGCGCGATTCGCACGGCGCGTCCATCGACATCGCCGTCCTGCCTCGCGGACCATAAATGATCAGCCGTTCCCTCGTGGAACGGTGAACCAGCGTCGAGCCCCACAACGACCTGGGTCGCCAACACTTCGTTGGCAATGTGCGCATCGTACGTTCGTGCAACTGCGATCACCTCGTCATCTCCCGACACCGCAAGCACGATACGATCGCTCACGGCCAACCCAGCCTCGCGCCGCAACCGCTGCACTCGGCTCACGATCTCGCGCGACATGCCTTCGGCGCGCAGTGCGGGCGTGATCGTGGGATCGAGCGCCACACCAAAGCCGCCGTCCTCCTGCACCACCGCCGCTCCTGCAGCGCGCCGAACGATGGTGACATCGGCGGGCGTGATCAAGCGCGACTCGTCCAGGACCGTCACGGAAACGTCTCGGCCTGCTGCCAGTTCACGCAGCAGCGCATCGTCCAGAGCGGAAACGGCGGCCGCAACCTGTGGCGTGGCCCCGCCGAACTTTTTGCCTAGCACACGGAAGTTCGGACGCGCTTCGAGCGTCACGAGCGCGTCGGTGCTCATCACGAACTGCACATCCTTCACGTTGAGCTCACCCGCGAGCAGAGGCGCGAGCGCGCTCACGCTCGTCGCGTCGCCTGGCACGACACACTGCAGCGAAGGCAGCGGTTGACGCACGCGCACATCGGCCACATCGCGCGCAGCGTGACCCAGGCCGGCCAGCGTGCGAATGGCCGCCATGTCTGCCTCGAGCGCGTCATCAATGACGGCCTGCTCACGCACGAATGATGCGAGATGCACCGACGTGCCGGTGAGCGCGCGGTGCAGCCAGTCACTGATGAACGGTGTGAACGGCGCCAGCAGTCGTGCGGTAACCGTCAGCACCTCGTGCAGCGTGGCGAAAGCAGCCCGGTTGTCATCGCTCGAGACGTCATAGAAACGCGAGCGCGAAAGCCGCACATACCACTTGGACACGTCGTCGTCCACGAACAGCATCACGCGGCGCGCTGCCGTCGTCGCGTCATACGCGTTGAGCGACGCATTCACGTCAGCTTCGACGCGCGCGAGACGCGAGAGAATCCATCGGTCGAGCGCCGGACGATCTGCGATGTCCGGGTCCTGCGCCGACGGTTCCCATCCGAAGTTCGCGTACTGCGCAAAGATGCCGCCGTACACATTGCGCAACGTGAGCAGGAAACGTCCGGCGGTCTCACGAATCGCGTCTTCGTCAAAGCGCCTCGGCGTCCAGACCTGACTCGACACCACCAGAAACAGTCGAACCGCATCTGCGCCGTGCCGCTCGAGCACCTGCCACGGATCGACGACGTTCCCCTTGCTCTTGGACATCTTCTGTCCATTGGCGTCGAGCACGAGGTCGTTCACCACGACTGCCTTGTACGGCGCGGCGCCGGTGACGTTATTGGGAAGCGCGTTGCCGAGACCCGTCGCAATCGCAAGCAACGAGTAGAACCAGCCGCGTGTCTGGTCGACACCCTCGGCGATGAAGTCGGCCGGATACTGCGCAGCCACCGTCTCGGCATTCTCGAACGGATAGTGCCACTGCGCAAACGGCATGGACCCGGAATCGAACCAGGTGTCGATCACTTCCGACACACGGCGCATGGTGCCAGTGCCGCTCTTCGACGGCCACGTATACGCATCGATGAACGGCTTATGCGGGTCGAAGTCGTCGCCCAACGGCGTACCAACACGCTGCGCCAGCTCGGCAAAGCTGCCGAGCACTTCGATTTCGGAGGGATCTTCGTCGTTTACCCAGACGGGAAGCGGCGTGCCCCAGTAGCGGTCACGAGAGATCGCCCAGTCAACGTTGTTCGACAACCACTCACCGAATCGGCCACTGCCGATCTCGTCGGGATTCCAGTTGACGGCTGCGTTGCGTGACATCATGGCTTCACGCACAGCGGTGGTGCGAATGAACCAGCTGTCGCGCGCGTAGTAAAGCAGCGGCGTGCCGCAGCGCCAGCAGTGCGGATACGCATGCAGGTACTTCTGCACCTTCCACAGCGAACCGCGGCGCTCGAGCTCTTCCACGATGATCTTGTCGGCATCCTTCACGAACTTGCCGGCAACCACGGGCACATCGGCTGCGAATTCACCGCGTGACGTGACCGGTTGCACGAATGCAAGTCCATGCCGCTGTCCCGCCGCATAGTCATCGGCGCCGAACGCCGGCGACATGTGCACCACACCGCTGCCGTCTTCTGCGGTCACGAACTCTTCGCCCACGATGATCTCGTGCGCGCCCTCTTCGGGATAGGCAACCCAGTCGAGCGGACGCTGATAGCGACGGCCGACAAGCGATGCCCCCTCATGCGTCGCCACCACATCCCAGCGATCCGCCCAGTCCGCACCGAGTACACCCGGTACGCGCGCTTCGGCAAGCAGGATCGTCCAGCCAGGCGTGCTTTTCTTGGCAAGTTCGGCGTACGCAAGTGCGGGATGCACCGCGAGCGCCGTATTCGACACGAGCGTCCACGGCGTGGTCGTCCACACGATGATGCGGCGGCGCACGCCCGCATCGTGCTCGTTGGGCACGAGATCGAGCGCGACATACACGCTCGGATCCTCCACGTCCTGATAGCCCTGCGCGACTTCATGACTCGACAGCGCGGTGCCGCAGCGCGAGCAGTACGGAAGGATCTTGTGTCCCTTCGTCAGCAGCGATTTTTCGTGCAGCGTGGACAGCGCCCACCACACCGACTCCACGTAGTTGTTGTGATACGTGACGTAGGGATCGCTGTAGTCCAGCCAATATCCGATGCGCTCCGAAAGGGTTTCCCAATCGCCGCGGTATTTCCACACGCTTTCACGGCAGCGCCGGTTGAACTCGGCGACGCCTGTCTCTTCGATGAGCTGCTTGCCGCCAAGCCGCGCGGCATCCGCCACATCGGTGCCGTCGCGCAACGCGCGTTCGCGCTGCAGTTCCTTTTCGACTTCGATCTCGACGGGCAGGCCGTGCGTATCCCAGCCGGCCTTGCGCGGCACGAAGAATCCCTGCATCGCGCGATGGCGGCAGAACAGATCCTTGATCGTGCGCGAGAAGACGTGATGAATGCCAGGCCGTCCGTTCGCTGTGGGTGGTCCCTCAAAGAACACAAACGGCGTCGCGCCCTCGCGCTCACGCTGCACCGAAAGGAACAACTGCTCGTCGCGCCACTGTTGGAGCAGCGTCTGTTCGAGTTGATGCGGCTTCTGGTCTGCCTCCGGCAGCGGGAATCGCGCGACTGCAGCGTCGGTCAACGACTCGCTCACAGACGCTCCACCACGCCACGCACCACGGTGGTGAGGCGCGGCTCCGCCTCATGCGCCACACGAAGGATGTCCTGCAGGTTCGTAGGCTCGAGCGCATCCGGCAGGCAGAGGTCAGTGATGATCGACAGACCCAGCACGCGCATGCCGCCGTGCCGCGCCACGATCACTTCAGGCACCGTGCTCATCCCCACGACATCCGCTCCGATCGTGCGCAGGAAGCGATACTCCGCGCGAGTCTCGAGATTCGGTCCTGGCACCGCCACGTACACGCCTTCGCGCAGCGTCACGCCCGATTCCGCCGCCACCTTGCGCGCCATCACGCGAAGCGCCGGATCGTACGGCACCGACATGTCCGGGAAGCGCGGTCCAAGCGTTTCGTCGTTGGGACCGATGAGCGGGTTGTCGCCGAGCATGTTGATGTGATCCGAGATCAGCATCAGGTCACCCGCGACCCACAACGGATTCATGCCCCCGCACGCATTGGATACGATGAGCGTGTCGGCGCCGAGCGCGCGCAACACACGCACCGGAAACGTCACCTGCTGAAGTGAGTAGCCTTCGTAGCGATGAAAGCGGCCCTGCATCGCGATCACCGTCTTGCCGCCAAGCGTGCCGCACAACAATCGGCCGCGATGCGATTCAACGGTGGACAGCGGAAAGTTGGGCAGTTCTTCGTAACCGATGGACGCTTCGATCTCGATGTCATCGGCGAGCGCGCCCAAGCCGGTGCCCAGGATCACGGCAACGTCAATCGGCTTGGGGAATCGCTGTCGCACCGCGTGCGCCGCCGCTTCGATGCGTTCGTGCGCATGCAATCCCAACGCCGGATGCGCCAGCCCCACGGCTGTGTGCTCCTGCGTGTACTGCAACTGCGGAAATCCGTGGGGCGTGGTCATGACGGTTCCTCTTCTCCCATCGCGTCGAGCCACGACGGCGTTGGCATGGACGGACGGACGGACGGCTCTGCCGATGACGCACCGGTTTGCGGACGCACACGCGGTGACCCCTCAGCCCCGACATCGAGTCGGAATCCGATCTTCTCTTCGCTGGCAACGCGCGCCGGACGTTCATCAGGCGACCGTTCCGCCGACGAGCGTTCCGCCGGCACGCGCGAACTGCTGCCGAGTTCGGGCGGCTTGGCGCTTTCGGCCGCTGCAATTTCCGTGGACTGCCGCTCCACAAGCGTGCGCATCTGCGCGAGAAACGCCTTGCGCGTGCGCCACAACTGCTGCAGCTCCTCTTCGGCGCGTCTCACGTCGCCATGCACCGCGCCGATGATGCGATCCGCTTCGGCCTGCGCTTCGCGCAACAGCAGCTGCGCCTCACGTTCGGCCTGCTGACGGATCTCGCCGCGCAACTGCTGCGCCGACACCAGCGCCTCGTTGAGCGCCTTGTCTCGATCGCGAAACACACGCAGCTGCTCGAGAAAGTTGCTGACCTTTGTCTCCAGATCCTGGTTCGTGCGCGCCATGCGCTCAAGTTCGTCGGCCACCTGATCGCGAAACTCGTCCACACGCGCGCGATCGTAACCGCGCAGCGAGTTCCCGAAATCCCAGCGACGCGCGTCGAGCGCGGTCAGCCTGAAGCGATCATCCGTCATGCCTGACTCCGCGAACAGTAAAGAAGTACGTCGAGCACGTTCACCCACCCCGTGCGCCAAACAGCATTGTGCCGAGACGCACGTGCGTCGCGCCTTCCTCCACCGCGATCACAAAGTCGTCAGACATGCCCATGGACAGCACTGATGCATCGTGACCCGCCGCCGTCAGCATCGCGGCAGAGGCGCGAGCTTGCGAGAACACATCGCGTAAAACGGCCTCGGTCGCGTCGAACGGCGCCATGGTCATGATCCCGCGCACCCTCAATGCGGGACACGCATGCAGCCGGTCGGCAAACGACGCGAGCTCGTCCGCCCCGAGACCGAACTTGCTTTGCTCCCCGCTGACGTTCACCTGCACCAGCACTTCGCACACACGCCCCGCCTCACGTGCCGCGTTGTCCAGCGCGACCGCAAGCCGTTCCGAATCAAGCGAATGCACGAGATCGAAGGACACCGCAGGGGCCGACTTGTTGCGCTGCACATGCCCGATCAGGTGCCAGCGCACCGGCACACCGCATTCGGCGCGCTTGGGCTCCGCTTCCTGCACCCGGTTTTCGCCGACATCCGTCACGCCCGCGGCAAACGCCGCGCGCACCGCATCGACCCCGTGCGTCTTGGTGACGGCCACCAGCGTGACGCTCTGCCCGTGTCCGCCGC
>JBGTFN010000520.1:0-7832 GCA_041747275.1 Gemmatimonadaceae bacterium
TGCTGAACTATCCCGGGGCAGATATCGCGTCCGAGGCGCAGTTCTGGATCGCCGAGACCTATGCCGCCGAAGGCAAGCGTCCGGCCGCTGAGACCGCGTACGCAGCGGTGGTCAGCAAGTATCCGGAGTCTGATCGCGCCCCGCAGGCGCTGTTCAAGCGCGCGCTGATGCTCATCGAGCAGGACAATGCGGCGGCGGCCAAGCCGCTGCTCGAGCAGGTGATCTCGCGGTATCCGCGGTCCGACGCAGCGAATCTTGCCAAGGAGCGACTGGCGGCGATTCCCTGAGACGGGACGCTCCAGTCGACGCAGCAATCGTGGCCTCCGACGCACCGAAGTCCTTGCAGGATGAAATGCCGTTCCTCGACCATCTCGAGGAGCTGCGTTGGCGACTGTTCAAGGTCCTGATCGCGCTGGCCGTGGGTTTTGTCATCGCCTTCGGATTGCTGTCCACCGAAACGCTCGGGCTGCTGAGCTACCTGCAACGACCGCTGCAGGAAACGATCTCGCAGCAACTCGTGTATACGAGTCCCACCGATCCGTTCAACGTCGTCATCTCGGCGTCGCTCGGACTCGGCCTCTTCATGGCCCTGCCGGTCATCTTCTATCAGATCTGGGCCTTCCTCGCGCCCGCGTTGTACCAGAATGAAAAGCGCGTCGTCATTCCCGTTTTGGCTGGCGGCGCGGTGCTATTCGCGTGCGGTGTCGCGCTCGCGTTCTATTTCGTACTTCCCGTCACGCTCAAGTTCCTCGTTGGATTTCAGACCGAGGCGTTCACGCCCATGCTCGAAGTCCGGCGATACTTCGGCTTCGTGTTCGGCATGTGCCTTGCGTTTGGTGCGGCGTTCGAGCTCCCCATCGTGATTCTTGCACTTACCGCCTTTGGTCTCGTCACGCCGATGATGCTCAAGAAGTTTCGGCGGCATGCGTTCGTCGGGTGCATGGCGTTGGCGGCGCTCATCTCACCGGGTGACGCGATCACGGCCACGGGTATGATGACTGTGCCGCTGTACTTCCTCTACGAAGGCGGGATCGTGCTCTCGCGCATCGTCTACCGTCGCAAGCAGCGGGCGCAGCAGATCGGGAGCGAGGCCATCGCGTGATCGGGTTTGGCAAGTCAACGTCGGGCGGCGCGCAGGGCGGGCGCTTGCTCGTGTGGCGACGAGCCGTGATGCTGGGCATGCCGTGCGTTCCTGCGGCGTTGCTGGCGGTCATGTGTTTGCTGGCGCCATCGGCGGTCAGTGCGCAGCCACCGGTTGCGGCACCGTCCTCGCAGGGGCGCGCACCACTCAGCCGCGATCGCCTTCTTGTGGAATGGGCGGAGCCCGACTCGGTCATGCGCGAGCTCATTTCGCGCGAAGGCTATCGCACGGTGCAGTACCAGGGCAGCACGGTGCAGTTCGACGCGACGACGCGACAGCTCACCATGCGAGGCAAACCGTCGGCGGTTCGCCGCGACGAGACCATGCTCGTGGGCGATACGATTGTCTACGACGACTCCACCAAACTCGTCGTGGCGCGGGGCGACACCGTGATTCTTCGCGATCCCTCGCAGGAGGATGGTGACGACTTCATCGCGCTCGGTGAGATTCGCTACGACCTCGAGACACAGGAAGGCACCACCGGTGCGTTTGCGACGTCGGTCGTGTCGGGCGAGCGGCTGTACGTGAATGCGCAGAGCAGCACGTTCTACAACGACACCACGCTTGCCGGTGGACAGCGTGTGTTCTTTCACGGCGCGGAGTTTACCTACTGCGATCTGGAAGACCCGCATTTCCACTTCACAGCGAGTGACATCAAGTTCGTCAGCAATACCGTGGTCGTGGCTCGGTCGGCGGTGCTGTACATCGGGGAGGTGCCCGTGTTCTGGCTGCCGTTCTTTTTTCAGGACGGGCGCAGTGGTCGGCGGAGCGGACTGCTCACGCCAAGATTCGGCGTCGCCGAGCTGTTCCGCAACAGCGCCAACTATCAGCGCACCGTTGAAAACGTGGGGTGGTTTTTTGCGCTCAACGACTTTGCTGATGCGCAGGTGTCGCTCGACTGGAAATCGGGTGGCAGCGGATCCGGATTTGACGCCGGCTGGACACGGATGAATTCCGACGTGCGCTACAAGTTCCTGTCTCGTTTCATCGACGGGCAGACTGCAGTGTCGCATACACGGCGCAACGACGATCAGGAGAATACGTCGGTGACGTGGCGGCACAACCAGAGCTTCAGCAAGGACACGCGTATCGCCGCGAACATCAACTTCGTCACCAATACCACGGTGCAGCGGCAGACAACATTCAATCCCGTCGCGTCCGTGGCCACGATCGTGTCGCAGCTCAACTACTCCACGAAGATCGGGCCCGCCAGCATCAATGTCGGTGGAACGCGCAAGCAGTATCCCGGCCGCAAGCAGACCGAGATGAACCTGCCGAACCTCAACCTCACCATGGGAACGCTCGCCTTCGGTGCGGTCGAGTGGACGCCGAGTGTGCGGTTCAACCAGACGCGCACGGACAACATCGATCAGGGATTGCAGTTCGGATTCGTGTACGGCCGTGACGCTCTCGGACGACTCGACAGTTCGCGCGTCAACGCCAGCCGGCGGAACACGAACTTCGGCTTCGAGACGCCGATCAAGATCTTCGACTTCCAGATCAGCAACAGCATCTCGATCACCGAACGGTTCGACGACTATCCGGAAGCACGCATTGTGCGCGATGTGAACGACACGTCGATCGTCTCGCGCCGCATCTACGCGCAGCGCTTCTTCACCAACATCGACTGGAACACGTCGTTCAACCTGCCGCGGTTCTTCCAGGGCACGTGGAACCTGTCGCCCAATGTGCAGTTGGCCAACTCCGATCCGTCGGCCGGCCTGATCGTACGTTCAGAGCTGAGCGGCGGGGAATATGTCTCGCAAGGCAAGCGACTGCTGTATGGGCTCAGCGCCGCACCCACGCTCAATGGATTCTTTCCCGGCGTCGGGCCCGTCGAGGCGTTTCGGCATACCATCAATCCGTCGCTCTCGTATACGCTATCGCCATCGGCAGACGTCAGTGACGCGTTCCTGCAGGCGACGGGTCGCACGCGCCAGGGATATCTCGGATCGCTGCCACGCAATGCGGTCTCGCTGACGTTCTCGACGGTGCTCGAAGCGAAGCTGCGCCCCAGACCAGCCGACGAGTCTTCGGCTCGCGGTGGGGACGGACGCCTGGGGGCAGCGGGCGATTCGCTCGCGGCCGACAGCGCACAGGCGGCAGTACAGGCGCTTCGCCCAGGCGACGAACCCGGCAGGCCGACGGCGGCGGTGGCCGCGCAGCAAGGGCGTAAACTGCGGCTGCTGGCGCTCAACTTCTCGCCGCTATCCTATGACTTTATTCGCGCCGATACCGCCGCGTCCGGCTTCGTGGAACAGAACTTCCGCATCTCGGCGCGCACGGACCTGCTGCCCAATCTCGACTTTCAGATGGGCTACGAACTGTTTCAAGGCGACCCCATCAGCGATACAGCCGTGTTCAAGCCTTATCGCACGGAGCTCGGCGTCAACTTCTCGCTCGATGGCAAGTCGAGCATCGTGGGACTGATCAGCCGACTGTTCGGACTAGGCGGCGATATCGAGACGGCCGGTGAAGCTGACTCGTTGACGCGAGCGAGCCGAAGCGACTTTGCACAACGTGGTGGCGGCATCGATGCAGCAGGTGCAAGTTCGCGCGGCGCCAACTTGCCGATGGGGAACGCGGGGATGGGGTGGCGTGCCTCGGTGACGTATAACGCCAATCGTCAGCGTCCGCCCAAGCTCGGCACCGAGCTCATCGACATCGATCCCGCCGATCAGTGTATCGGCCTTCTTCCTGGCACGCTGCAATACGACGATTGTATTGCGCTGGCAAGACGCTCCCCGGTGACGGGCCTGGAGGGTGACGGCTTCACCACCCCGGGCGGGCCAATCTTCAATCGCCCGCCCAACGAGAATATCAGCGGCAACCTCGGCTTTGGGCTGACGCAGAATTGGAGCACTACGATGTCCGCGCAGTATGACCTGGTACGGCGCGACTTCGGCTCGCTCCAGATCGGTTTGCAGCGCGAACTGCACGATTGGAATGCGATCTTTTCGTTTGCCCGGGTGCCGAACGGCAACTTCGTGTTCAACTTCCTTATTTCCCTCAAGGCCAACGCCGACGTAAAGTTCAATTACGATCGCCGTTCGGTGCGCTAGGTACCGTGGAGCGAACATCCACCGTGACATCATCCGAACTATAGGCAGGCCCCCGTGCTGAGCTCGCGGTACCGTCCGTGGCATGTTCCGCTTTTCGTGGGCAAGTACGCGATGCTTCGCCTCCGCAAGCGTCCTGTGCTGCTCAATCTCGAAGTGACGATGCGGTGCAATGCGAAGTGTGGCTTCTGCGACTACTGGAAGACGCCCGCATCGAAGAAGTCGGAGGAGCTGAAGGAGTTCGCCGAGATCGCGCGAAAGTTCGACCCCATGGTGATCACCTTCACCGGCGGCGAACCGACGCTGCGGCGTGACCTCGAGGAGATCGTTTCAACGGTGCGCGACGCGACGCACCTCTCCTATCTCGCGATGATCACGCACGGTGCCATGCTCAACGTGGACCGGGCGAAGTCGTTGTGGGACGCCGGGCTCGACCAGTTCAACATCTCGCTCGACTACCTCGACGGCCGGCACGACGATGCAAGGAAGATTCCGGGGCTCACGGCAAAGATCCTCGAGACCGTGCCGCAGATGAAGAAAGCGGGCATTGGCTCGGTGCGCTTCAACACAGTCATCAAGGACGACAACCTGGACCAGCTCCTGCCGTTGGTGCACAAGGCGGCGAGCATGGGTGCCGGCGTCAACTTCTCCGTCTACACCGACTCGAAGAACGGCAACAAGGAACATCTCTTCAGGGATGGGCAGCTTCGCGCGCTCGATGAGGTCATTGCCAAGCTGCTGGCCTACAAGCGCCGGCAGCGCGGGGTGATCATCAACTCCGACTACTACCTCGCCCAGATTCCGCGGTGGGTGCGGGGCGAGCTTACGGAGCCCTGCCAGAGCGGTACGACCACCGTGCACGTCGATCCGTACGGCAAGGTGCGTCGCTGTCCCGATTTTCCGCCCGACGTGGACTGGAAGCAGTGGAAGCAATACGAACCGATCGCATGCGACGACTGCTTTTACGCATGTCGCGGTGAAGCGCAGGCGCCTATCAAGTGGTCCCGCGTGCTCGACGTGATGGCTCGGCCCACTGCGCCGTCCTGACACCACTTCGGCGGCGTCCTCATGGAGCGGTGGCGTGACGATTCGGCAACCGGGAAGAACGGTTGCGTTGGCGCCGCGACGCGCGTCTCTGGGGTGAAGTCTGGCGTCAGGAGCGCGCTTGTCACCCGTTCAGGGTGACCGTAGCTTCATCGTCCCCTTCACCCTCGCTGTCGTCCGCCGGACGAGCACCAGAACTGCGACCTCCACGGGAGCACGCCTCGCGCCGATGTCGAACGCCGCGAAGTACAAGAAGAGAGCGGCCGATTTCGAGTCGCAGAAGCAGCTCGACAAGGCCATTGCCAGCTACGTTCGCGCCATCGAGGCGGGTGACACAGAGGGCGTGGAAGTCGATGTCGCACTGCTCAACAAGGTGGGCGACCTCACGCTCCGCCTCGGGCGCGTGGCGGAGGCTGTTACGTCCTACGAGCGGGCGGTGGAGCACTACGCCGCGGTTGGCCTCTTCAACAACGCGATTGCGCTCTGCAACAAGATCCTGCGGCATGCCCCGGGGCGCGTCGGCGTATATCTCACGCTGGGACGCGTTAGCGCGCGCAAGGGAATGCGCGGTGACGCCACGCGCAACTTCCTCGAGTACGCGGCCCGCATGCAGAAGGAGGGACGTACCGACGACGCGATGAAGTCGCTCGCCGAGGTGGCGGGCCTCATGCCGGAGCTCACGGAGGTGCGGCGCCTGGTGGAAGAGCACGCGTTGCGTGTCGGCATCTCGCTGCCGGTCGCTGAGGAGATCGCTGCGCAGCACGCTGAGCACAAGACACCGCAGGCCGACGCGCTCGTGTTTCTTGAGATCGACTACGCCTCGCTCACGCCTCCAATTGGCTCGGCGTACATCGATCCGGTTCCGGTCAAGCCACCGCCGGTCGCTGCGGGGCGCGCGAGCACGCCGCCATCGACCGCCCGGACGAAGTCACTCGACGATCTGCTGATCTTTGATCCGGCCCAGTTCGAAGAAGACATTGAGTATGCCGAGCCGCTACAGGGATTCGAGGCCAATGCACCGGAGTCGTCGCCCGGAGTCGAGGACGGACTTGCTGCCGTTCCGGTGGCCGCACTCGTGCCCTCGCCGGTCGACGCGGCGCGTGATGTGCGACCTGATGTGCCGGCGGGGCTCACCGACGCGCTGGGCAATGATCCTCAGGCATCGCATGAGCCACCGGTGCCTGAGCTGCTTGACGGTTTCGTCGCTGACGCTGCGGACGGCTCCCTGCTGGATGTTGCGTCACTTGACGCCAGCGATGTCGAGGTGAATGCCGAGGAAGCGCAAGAAGTTGTATGGCTTGATGTTGGACATTCTGATTTCATGTCGGATGTGAGCAGTGGCTCGGCCGAGGATGAGGATTTTGCGGAAGGACCTCAAGTTTTGGGTGAGGTGGTGTGTGCTGTGCCGGAGATGCCAGTGGTTCTGGATTTCGACGCGATGGAGTTTGGGGGCGGTGTTGAGGAACTGATTGACGCAGAGGTCGGGAAGGTCGCGGAGAACGCAGAGGCATCGGCAGCCGCTGGGGAAGCGGTGGCGTCTGAGTTGAACACTGAGCCGACCGTCGATCTGCCTGTGGACGCCGACGATGGAGCGGTAGACATCGCGGCTGACGTGACGGCTGGCGTGACGGCCTGGCTCTCGGATCCTTCGACAGACAGCGTCGCTGCGGTTGACGAAGCGGAGCTAGAGGCCGAACGCGAAGTTGAATCGGCGGTCCGGCTCGAGTACGAACCGGAAACAGCACTGCAAGCGATTCTGGAAACTTCGCTCGAGTTTGAGTCGGACGCCGAACTGCAGGCAGAACGGATTGCCGAACGGGAAGCAGAACCGGACGCTGAACCGACTGCCGAACTGGAAACAGAACTGCAAGCAGAGACGGTGGTAGAGTCGCGGTCCGAGCTGGGGATAGAGCCGGCAACGGACGAGGCGGCAATATCCACGTCCGATTTTCTCTGGCCGGCAGAGAGTGAGTCCGAGCACGAGCTCTCGGCCGACGCCGCTGCTGGTGCGGACGCGCACCTGGGGCTCGACGCCGCAGGTTTCGCCGAGTTACACGAAATCGACGAACCATTGATCGAGAGTCTCGCCACCGAAGATCTCGCCACCGAGTACACCGCGCTCGTTGAGCAGATCGGTGCAGATGACGCGTTCACACTGGACGACCGCGAGACGCTGACCGATGTCCCAAGCATCGAGAGCGAGTTGCCCGATGACGAATCGGCTTTCGCCGCGGCGCTTGGGATCGACGTGGAAGAGCAGTACGAGGAGGAGTCAGAGTGGGCCGACGCACCGTCGCTCGCGCTGGCAGACATCCTCCACGAATCCTCTGCGGCGACTGCGGAACCGGCGGCCTACGATTGGCGTGAGTCTGCGCCTCGGCTCGATCCGCACGACTTCATTCTGCCGGGCGAACTGCCGCCGATCATCATTCCTGATTCACTGCTGACGGGTCGGTCCGCGCAGTCCTGGGTGGGCAGTGTCGCGTCGTCGCCAGACGAGCAGATCGACGCTGTGGCGCGCGAGGTTGCGAGCGAGGTTGCGCGCGAGGGTGCGAGCGAGGTTGCGCGCGAGGGTGCGAGCGAGGTTG
>JBGTFN010000521.1:0-4820 GCA_041747275.1 Gemmatimonadaceae bacterium
CGCACCGGCGCGGAGCTCACCCGCCGCGACGAGGAACGCGGCTTCCTGAGGCAGATGGTCGACGAGATGGTCACGCGCCGCTCGGGCCTCGCGGCCATGCCCCCGGCTGTCTCCCTCGCCCTTGAGATGGCCCTACACGACGATGTTGAACGCCGCGCATTCGAGGGAGAGCTCGCCGTGCTGGAAGCCGCGTGGAAGGAGGCAGAGGAAATCGCGAAGATCGCCGACAAGATGTTCCTGCCCGAGTCGGTCGAGTCGGAGCTGGAGCGGATCCGGAATCGCGTTAGTCGCGCTGCGGACGACGCGTAGCTGCGGCTGAACCAAGCACTGTTGGATCACGGCTTCTACATACAGATCCAGCGCGCCCTTGCCACCGTTCGTGACGCCGAAGAGCGGCGCGCGCGGCTCGGACGTTGCCACGCCGCCTGTCGGCACACGGCAACAACCGAATCCCGGATCACGGCAACAACTCCGAAACGGCACACGGCAACCGGATCCCTGCCCCTTACTTCTGCATCACGCAAAAAATCCGGATCACGTCAAACAACGGACTTCCGGCCCGCGGCACAAACGGTCTCAGCCGTTCTGTTCAGGCGGCGATCTGTTGTGCCCCAGAGCGCGATGCGCTTCTCGCATGAGTGTCTGCCGAACCCATGTCGCGCGGGCCAGATACTCCCGCGCGGCAGCGGCATCCAAGAGATCCATTTCGGTCTGATTCATCCGGAGCGTCAGCCATTGTAGGCGCTCCTCGTCGGTCCGTCGGGGCATACAAGGCAGCACTAGGGGGGGCAGCGCATAGTCCCAGGAGGCAGTCCACCACCGGGCCCGGGACAAGCTAACGCCGGGGCAAGAGGCGCCCATCTCGAGAAGAGGCTACCCGCCCGACACGCTGGAGGGTCGCACCCGACGGTCCCCACGGAAAACGGCCCGCCGGAAACCGAGGGGCCGTTCTCCGTGCACCAGCATCACGACAGTGTGCTGCGTCTTTTTCGACAACTTGCGTGCAGAACCGTTCGAAAACTTTTGTAACTGCGCATGCCCAGCAGATGGCTGGGCATTGGTCACACACGATTTCAGAGGCGCCGGTCGGAATCGAACCGACGAATGGAAGATTTGCAGTCTTCTGCCTTACCACTTGGCTACGGCGCCCTGAACAACGCTGCAAGATGACCGAACGGGGGCCGTGGGGCAAGCGGGTGGTGAACTGAACAGTCTCGAAGCGAGAGTCAGCGAAGCGCTGGATGCACACCGCGTCGCCACGCTGTGGCAGGAAACCGGAAACTCTTGTGAGTGCGTGACTTCTCTTGTCCTTCAGCCTGGCGAGTGAAACGGACACATGAGGCGCGAAACTACCACGTTTCTGGCGAGCTGGGCGCCCTCTTCGTCTGGAGTACCCGACTCGTGCTAAGTCGCCGTTCGGTCGCCGAGACAGACATTGGTTACCCCGAAGGTCGAAAAGATACTTGAAATTCACCGAATAAATGCCGAAACTTAACCGAACAGCCCTTTGGTTGCGGACAACCCAAATATTGCTTATCTTCGCCGCGCTCTAGGAGCGCTGGCCCATCACAGTGTTTAAGAGGTCGCGCACCCAGCATGAACAGAAAGAAACCGATTCGCACTCTCTATACGGTAGATTTGTTCGCTGGAGCGGGGGGACTCGCCCTCGGCTTCTCTGATGCCGGATTCCATCCCCTCGCCGCGAACGATTTCGACCAGTGTGCCGGAGAGACGTTTGCTGCAAACTTCGCCGACACACCATTTATCTCAGGCCCAATCGAAAAAATCTCCGGTTCAAAGCTTCTGAGTACCGCCGGAATCCAGCCAGGTGAGCTCGACGCGCTGCTTGGCGGCCCACCGTGTCAGGCATTCAGCGTTTACAACCATCAGCGTGGATTCCACGACGAGCGGTCGGGGCTGTTCCGCGAATATCTTCGTGTGGTTGAGCAGACGCTACCGAAGGTTGTTGTGATGGAGAACGTTGTCGGCATGACCTCGCTGGACGGCGGACGCGCTATCGACGAGATGCATAAGTCCCTTGGCGCGCTAGGCTATGTGGTCGAACACCGGATTCTTCGAGCAGAAGAGTTCGGCGTTCCACAGGAGCGGCGGCGTCTGTTTTTCATCGGCTCGCGGATCGGCCCAATCATTTGGCCAGAGCAGACCCATGGAAGCCGTGATGACCTACTGACGGCGCATCTTGCCCCATTCGTAACGGTGTGGGACGCGATCGGCGACCTTCCAAAACTGGAGATGGGTGAAGGTACAGACTCCTTGCGTAGCTACACCCGACAGGCGCGCAACTCATATCAGCTCGCGATGCGGGAGGCTAGCGACGGAGTTTGCAACCACTATGCGCCAAAGCTTGCACCCATCAACTCGGAGCGCATGTCCCACATTCCGCAAGGCGGAAGTTGGCGAGATTTGCCTCATGGTCTACTACCGGCGGGAATGAAACTCGCCAAGCGTAGCGATCACACCAAGAGGTACGGTCGTCTTGACCCGAAGGGCCTCTTTTCAACGATCCTTACCAAGGCTGATCTGCATTGGGGGGCGTATATCCACCCCGAGCAGAATCGTACGCTATCCGTTCGCGAATGTGCCCGGGCGCAGTCGTTCCCGGATCGGTTTCGATTTATGGGAGCGCGGGGCGACCAGTACCGGCAGGTTGGCAACGCGGTGCCGCCGTTGTTGGCGCAGTCAGTCGCACAAACGGTTCGACAAATGATCGAGGGAGCGCAGGCAGATCGCCAGTTCAAGAATGCCAGCATCGCTGTTTGATCCGCTGGACGTGATCGCCGAAGTGCTTGGCGAGCCCGCGGCCGAGATGCGCAGTCCGGCAAACGCAGGCTATCTGTGTCCGCACATGAACAGCATTTGTTCGAAGACCAACCACAAGAACGAGCTGCCGTTTCCGGTGTGCTCCGTCTACCGCGGGAGTGCCAAACCCGACCGAAGAGTCCCTATCTGCGTCTGTCCCGTCCGCTTCTATGAGGCGAATATCGCTGACGATGTGCTTCGCGAGTGCTGGACCGGACCTCGACTTGAGAAGCCTCGCATCGCCTACGAAGTAAAGCTAGGGAAGTTCGGCAACGTCGATATGGTCATCGCGCAGCTTGACGACGCTGAAGCGAAGGTGCAGAAGTTTGTACCCGTCGAACTGCAGGCGGTTGACATTACGCGCACCTACATGCCCGCGTTTGAGGCGCTCACGACCTCCACCATGATGGAGAAGCGCTCTCGGCACGGGTTCAACTGGGCGAACGTGCGGAAGCGTTTTCTGACGCAACTGGTCGCGAAAGGATACTACTGCCACGGTTGGGGAACGCGCATCGTCGCGGTGCTTCAAGAAGACCTGTTTGCACAGTTCGATGGCTATTCAAAGGTCACAAGGGTCTCTTTGGCAGACTCGGACATCGTTTTCATGCTGTATCAGTTCAGACAGGAGACTGCGGGCGGACCTTGGACGCTGTCATTAAAGGAAGTTGTCCCTACGAAGCACGCCCTGCTCAATGCCGCGATCCTTTATGAGACGCCACCGGACAAGGCGACGTTTGAACAACGGATTCTGAGAAGACTGGACGGCTAATCCAGTGCGATTACGATAGACCGATGGGTTGCATGTGCAATCGCACATTGCTGCTGTGGAACCTGCTCTCACGGACGCCACTCCAGACAACCCGACCTCGTTGGCATCACGCGCGAACATCGAGAGGTTCCAGTCGAGCGCTCCAATACGGCTTCCTCTTGCCGAATCCATGGGTCGCCCCGTAGGAATCCTCAGGACTGCTGTTTCTGCGAGTTCACGACCCGAGGCTTGCGACCGCGGGAGGCGTCACTCTCCATTGCGATCACTGATTTCTCAAACGAGCAGACGTTCCGCCTTGCTGGAATCTGCGATCGTGTCTGTGTCGGAAAACCGCTCACCGCGGCCGCGCCAGCGGTAACCGCTGCAGCCGGTAGATCGCGAGCCCCAAGGCCAGCACGGTTACTGCCACGGCCCAGCCCACCGATGCTGTCGCCCCCGGCACGCCGGAAAAGAGCGATGCCCCGCGCTCCGGCTCTTCCACGAATCGCTGGGTGATGCCCAGCAGCACCCGGCGCGCGCTCAGAAAGCGCAGTGCGGGCAGGTTGCCGGCGATCGTGCCTTCCCAGACGAGCACATACAGCAGCCCCACCAGCAGCGACCGGCGCAGCCAGAGCGCGAAGCACAGGAAGAGCGCCGAGTAGACGGCCGCACCCGCGACGATTCCGATCAGGAAGGAGCGCATCACGCCGGTGGGGTCGCTGCCCTGACCGGCGATCATCGCCGTGCCCGCCACCGATACGGACACGAGCGCGCTGGTGAGCACGGTCGCCAATAGCCAGCGCGTGAGCACGATCGTGGCGCGCGATGTGGTGGTGGTGAGCAGGTAGAGCATCGTGCCGTCTTCGCGCTCCGCACTCGTGGCGCCCGCCGCCGAAAGCAGCGCGGCCAGCGGCAGCAACAGCGTCACCACGAAGTTGTCGTAGCGCGCGAGCAGGAACTGGGCGAGCTCCGCATCATCGCCGGTGGCCACGGAGCGAAAGACCAGCGCGAATACCATCGGCAGTGCGGCAATGACGAGCCCGATCGCGATCGGCACCGGGCGCACAGTGCGCGCCATTGTGAGTTGCACGATCGCACCAACGCGCGCGCCGAGGCTCCCGCTCGATGTGGCAGCCCGTCGAACCGGCGCATTCATCGCTGCACCAGGTACGAGAACACATGCTCGAGCGACTCGTCGGCCGGCCTCACTTCGTGCAGCGAGATTCCTGCGCGCATGGCCGCCACCGGCAAC
>JBGTFN010000522.1:0-3737 GCA_041747275.1 Gemmatimonadaceae bacterium
ACGCGCGGCCGATGCTCGCATCGAGGTGCGCGCGCTCGCTCTGATCGGCGATGCATTCGCTGCGGACGGCGTGCACGGTGAAGCCTACGAACGTTACCAGCAGGTGCGCGGTCTGCTCGCCGAGGACGCCGCGCTCGGCGGGCGCGACGACATGCGGGCGCTTGCTCGACGTGCACTGCTCGGAGAGATACGCTCGGCGTGCCTGCTCGGACGTGGTGCGAATGTCATCCCGCTCGTGGAGCGCTTTGGATCGCACGACACGAACGATGCTGATGTTCTCGCGTTGCTCGTGGCAACGCACGTTTCGCTGTGCGACGCGTACGGAGCGCGAGTGGCGAGAGCGGCGATCGATCGACTGTTGCGACTGGACCCCAGGAGTCCTGCCATTTTCCACTTTGTCGCCAACTCGGCGGCGGAGATGAACGAAGCCGACCTCGCGCTCGCGCTGTATCGTCGTGCGCTCGCACTCGATCCAACGCGTCCCTCTCCACGCGTGGCGATTGCGAAGCTGTTGCACGCGCGCGGAGACTATCTAGCGGCGCGCCTCGAGCTGGTCGCCGCGCTCGCGACTGCACCGAACTTTCGAGATGCGCGACTCGCGCTTGCCGCGGTGCACCGTGACGCCGGTCGTCCGGAAGAGGCGGTGCGTGTGCTCGCCACACAGCTCGGACAGGAGTCGTCCGATGTGGATGCCCTTGTGCTCCTGGCCGAGGCGCTGCGGGCAGCGGAGCGGCACGAGGATGCCCGTCGCGCTGTGCAGCGGGCGCGCCGCTTCGAGCCCGATCATCCCATGGCACTCTGGTTGGATGGCGTGCTGCTCGCCGATCAGGGTCGCCTTCGCGACGCCCGGTCGCGGTGGGGTCGGCTGATCGCGATGGCACCGGGTACTCCGTCGGCGACGCGTGCTCGCGATGCGCTCGCGGAGTCCGATCGACTGCAGCACAGTGGCGGTACTCCATGAGCCTCGAAGGAACCATTCGCGACCTCGGTTTGCACGAAGTCGGGCAGCTGTTGTCGCTCAGCCGGAAGAGCGGCACGTTGAGCGTACATTCCGTGCTTCGTGGGGCGCGCGCCTGGATTCGGTTCGTGGATGGCGCTATCGTGGATGCGGGTGCCGATAATCCGCCGCCTGTGGGCGAAGCGACGGAAGCAGCCGCCAGCGGAGCGCGAAACGAGGTCGAAGAGGCGTCGCTCGACGTGCTCGCCTGGCGCGAGGGACACTTCGCCTTCTCGCCGTTCGACACCACAACGGGCAGCGCGAGCCGTGTGCGCATTCCCACGGATGCGATGCTGGTGGAGTCGGCCAATCGCGAGGACGCCTGGATCGCGCTGCGCGATCGCATCGCGTCAGCCCATGCGGTGCCATCGTTCGTTGCTGTCGAGCCCAAGGCGCTGCCGCTACTTCGCCTGCAGCCGCAGGAATGGGAAGTGCTGACGCGCGTCGATGGAGAGCGAAGCGTGCGCGTGCTCGCGCGACTGATGAAGCGGGATCTGCTCGAGATCGCGTCGGTGGTGTACGGACTCATCGGGAATGGGTTGCTCGTCATCGGCGACGCCTCGACACGTCGTACGTCTACGCCGTCGTCGTCCGTGACAGTGCCGGGTGCGGACGACATCCGTGAGTCGAACGATGAACTCTGGATACCGGCTCACGCGGAAATGGCAGTGTTTGCGGCGGACACCGAACACGATGATGTCGTCTTCGATCCGATGCGTGCCGGTCTGCTGACGCCGCACGGTTCACCGCGCATCCCGTTTCCCGCGTCGGAGACGGAGCGCGGATCGACACGAGGAGAAGGGCACCGAACCGCGAGTCCATCCATACCGGCGTCCAGTGTCCACGGGATGTCGCCGGCGGGCAAAAGTGTCACGTTGCCGGCAATCGGCGAGGTTGCGTCGGGGGGTGCCAAGCCGTCTGTCAGGGAGAATGTTGGTCGCCAGGCAGATGAGGGTGACACGGACATGAAAGACTGGCGGCGCGAAGGTGATGCAGCGGCGCGACGTGGTGATTTCGAGCGGGCGTTGTCGTGCTGGAGTCACCATTTGCGGACGCCGCGCGCCAATTTGGATGCGGATCGCGTGCGGGAAGCGATCGGCCTCGCCGCCCGTCTGCAGGCATTGCTGTATCCGATGACGTGAGTGACGGGCCCGTTGCACGACGGACTCGCAAGAACAGGTCCGACGTGTAGAACGCGTCACCAAGGAGCGGGCACATGCCCATCGTGGATCACGCAACCCGACTGATCACCTGCAAGCTGGTGTTCTACGGGCCGGGACGGTCGGGAAAGACGACCAACTTGTCTTACCTGCATTCGGCGCTGCCGGGTGAGCAGGTTGGCACGCTCACGTCACTCGCGACGCGGCGCGACCGCACGCTGTTCTTCGACTACATGCCGGTAGACCTGGGCTCGGTAGGCGCGTACAAGGTGCGCTTCCAGCTCTACACCGTGCCGGGTCAGCCGTACTACAAGGCGATTCGGCAGCTTGTGCTGCAGGGCGCCGACGGGGTGGCGTTCGTCGCCGACAGCCAGCGGCATCGCTGGGACGACAACATCGAGAGCCTGCAGGACATGCACGCCAACCTCGCCGAACACGGTGTGGATGCACGTGGACTGCCGATCGTGATGCAGTACAACAAGCAGGATCTTCCCCAGTCGCTGGTCGCGTCGGTGGAGGAGTTGGGCAACGCGCTGAACTTCCGTAGCGTCCCGGAGTTCGCCGCTGATGCGCTGCGCGGACAGGGTGTGTTCGATACGCTGCGCTCGCTGGGCACGCAGGTGCTGCGTCGTCTGGGCGCCGAAGATGGCACGGCCGGGGGAGCAGGTGCGAAGCCGGCGCAATCGACGCCGGTCATCACGTCACCCGCGTTGGCACGCACCGAACCATACGTCGACGCGACTGACTCGCCGCACGCGCACGAACCGAACCTGCTCGCCGTTGGAGGCGTCGCGTCGTGACACCGCGCGCGATGGACGGCGGGTGCCGTTTTGAAAATTTCGTCGTGGGTGCGTCCAACCGGCTCGCGCACTCGGCGGCACAGCAAGTCGCGGATGCTCCGGGCGTGGCATACAATCCGCTCTTCATCTACGGCGACTCCGGACTCGGCAAAACACACCTCGCTGCGGCGATCGCCTACCATGCACGGCAGGCGCATCCGGCGCTGCGCGTTGAACTTGCCAGCGCGGAAGAAATCGTCGAGCGCCTGCATCGCGCGATCGCCTCCGGGCAGCGCGACCAGTACGCGGCACATTTCCAGCAGGTGGATCTCCTGTTGCTGGATGACGTGCAGTTTCTCACCGGCCAGCGCGAGACGCAAACCGAGCTGTTGCGCCTTTTCAACCTGATGCAGGGCGGCGGACGTCAGCTCGTGATGACGAGCGACCGTCCGCCCTCGGAGATTTCGGACGTCGATCAGCGACTCGTTTCTCGCCTGTCAGGCGGGCTCGTGGTCGATGTCGGCGCGCCCGATTTCGAGATGCGACTCGCGATCCTGCGCAACAGCGCTGGTGAACGGGACCTGGACTTTGCAGACGGCGTGCTCGATGAAGTCGCGCGTCTGGGGCTCGGAAACGTCAGGGAACTCAAGGGAGCGCTCAACCGGCTAGCCGCCTACCAGCAACTCGAACCGGCGCCCATCACAGCTACCGATGTACGCGCAGTTCTCGGCGAGCGGCTCGCAGCCGGCTCGGGCTCCAGTCCTGTCGTGGTAGCGGAAACGCGCGGGCCAACGACGCCAC
>JBGTFN010000523.1:0-6365 GCA_041747275.1 Gemmatimonadaceae bacterium
GAACCCGCCGCCGTGGCCCCCGCGACGCGGACCGCTCATGGTGGACGCCATCACGAGGGGCAGACAGCCGCTCCGGCTGCCGCGACTGGCCAGCCAGATGAAGAACACCAGCAGCAGCAGCGAGCCGATCATGGACCCGCCCTCAGGCTCGCGTCGAGTCGAGCGCTGCACGGGCAGCTCACCGTCGGATAGTTCGAAGCCGAACTCCCTCGCGTACGCCTGAGCGACCGCCGATGTCGCGATGAGCAGTCCACCGCTGTAGTCGCCAACGCGAAACCGGTCGGTCGCGGAGCGGCAGATGTTGCCTGATGTCGCGTCGGTGATGAAACCCTCTGCGCCCATGCCTGTCTCGATGCGGCAGTAACCGCGCCCGTCATCGCTGGTCTCCTTGGGAATCAGCAGGATGACCGTGCCGGCGTTGCGCTGCGCAGCGCCGATGGCCGCCTGTGCGCCTACGCCCCATTCGCGTCCCAGCCGGAGCGCCGTTTCCTCGACCGGCCGGCCTTCGAGACTGGGCAACGTGACGACGGCAATCTCGCCGCCCGAGCGCGTCTGCACGATGCGACCGAGCGTCGCGAGTTGCGACTCCGCCTCGGCCGTAATCACGTTCGCGAAGTCGTTCACGTAGCCGCGCGGCGCGGGCAGCGTCGGTTGCTGCGCATGCAGGGTCACATCCAGGCCCGCGTGCCATGTGGCCAACACTGGCGCAGGCGCGACGGCCAACAGCGTCACCGCGAGCGCGGCAGCGAGAGCTCTCATGGTCTCAATCTACGCAGTCGCGCATGGATGGATTCACCGATGCGTATTACTCGGCACAGAACTGCCGAGGGCAACTATCGGGACAAGCGCGCGGTTGCCGGGTACGTGAGGCATGCACAGACGTTAAGTTGCACATCTATGTGCGACAGTTAAACTCAGGTGCCCACCCATCAGGAGCAGACCGCCATGAGAGTTCGAAATGTTCTGGTCTTCGCGACGCTGGCGACGGCCGCATGCGCCAGCTCACCACAGGTTGCGCCGGGTGCCGGTGGAGACGACGCGGCGCCCGCCACGGTAGACGCCACTGGAGCCGTCACGTATTCTGGCGACTTCCGACCGGTTCAGCAGAACACGGGCGCTGTGGGCATGCAGGCGCAGCAGCGCATCTATGGAACGGTCCGCTTGATCTTTCGTGAAAGCACGAGCCGCACGAACGTGCAGATGCGCCTGAACACGAATGTGCAGTCGAGCGAAGTGCTCACCTGGGGTGTTGTGCCTGGTCGTTGCGGTAGCGGCGGCGTGCCCATGTCACCCGTCTCTCAGATGCCCGCGCTCGAGATCAGCAACATGGGTCAGGGTGAAGTGAACAGGGACGGAGTGACGCTCGTTATGCCGGCAGGAGCGACGTATCACGTGAACGTCTACCGTGGCGGCGATACACTACGTGACGTGATCGCCTGCGCAAATCTGCGCGGAAGCTGACCAGCGCTACACAGTAGCGATAGCTGACCATCGAAGACGCGAGTCAGGGTGGAGTTCGAACGGGCCCTCGCCGGAAGTGCGGGGGCCCGTTTGTTGTTCTCGTGATGACCGCTCGCGCATTCGCGACTGACGCGGCGACCAGCTGCGATCAGGCGAACGAAACAATCGCCAACACAAAGGGCCCACCGCCGAAGCGATGGGCCCTCTGAAATCTGCAGTGACAGCCAGATCGTTTGCCTACATGTCCGGACTTGCGCCACCGAACGTGTAAACAGGCAGCCCAAGCACTTCGAGCTCGTTCGCGGGAATCGGCAGGTGGCGGAAGGTACGCGGCTGTAACCGCTCGAGGCGGCGACCATCAAAAAACGGTACCCATCCGTTCGTGTTGAGCAGTTCCACATCGCGCTCGTAATCGATCGCAGCGAGGATTGCGGCGGCCGTGTTGGCCACCGGCGCCAAGCCCCCACGCGTGACTCGCGTCTTATTCACGAGAGCTGCGGCGCGAGCAAGGTCACCACCGGTGCGCGCGAGCGCCTCGGCAATGAGGAGGTCGTTTTCGGCCGCGAGAATGTACGGAAGCGGACCGAGGCGAGACGGTCCCGGCACCGCGAAGCTCTTGTCGCGGTAGCGGCGGTGATAAATGGTCGACTGCATCCAGATTCCGCGCGCTGGATCACCGATGACCGTGCGCAGATCGACGTAATCCTTGGTAATGCCGGTCAGGCAGCTCGAGGGATTGCCTCCACATGGAAGGTTGGCCACACCCATGCGATTATCGACGGGCTGGGCCACCGGCTGCGCGGGAATGCCGGCAAACTTGACGGGAATGTTCGGCGACATGCGATTCGCGAGGCGCTGGTCCACGCGCGTCCACGAGTCGAGGTTGCCGTAGAGTTTCACCAAGTCGAACCAATTATTGTCGTCATAGACAATGTCGAAGTTCATGTCTGTGAGGCCAGTACCCGTAATGCCCCTGTTGGCATAGGTGAGCACGCGAGCCCAGTTTACAGCGGTGTTCTCTGCGCCGGTGCGCGCGTTATACACCAGCGTGCGCGCGGCCATCGTGTTTCCGATACGGTTGAGCATGATGCCGGTGGTAGGAACGCCGATCGGCAGCACACCATCGTTCAGCACCCAGGTCTTACCGGCCGTGAGGGCGATGAGCTCGTCCCACTTCTCGAGCGCAGCGTCGCGTACCGCTGTGTAAGGCTGCAGTTCTGGACGGACAGCAAGGTCCGTGTCTTCCGTGACAATAAACGCCCGATCAAAAAGCATCGAGAGGTTCTGCAGCGATGCGGCTTGGGCGAACAGCGCCGCCGCGCGCGCCTTCTCGGTGTTGTTGGCACCGGGAATCACGATTCCCTGAAGATCTATCGCACGCAGCCCGTCATTTGCGGCTCCCAAGGCGGCGTACGTGCGATCCCAAGGACCTCGCGCAACGAACTGATCTGCGTTGGCAGAGTTGTTGTTGTAGGCGATCCGAGGCTCTTCATTGTTGAAGCGCATGCCGAAGTTGCCAAAGTTCGCGGTGCCCGCATCCGCGGTCACCTGGAGCGCCATCGCGGGCTCGTGGTGCGAAGCTGCTCGATACCACGAGTTGATGGACGATTCCGAGACCTTTGCGACGTCCGACGGCGTCGCCAGAGCACGAGCGACGTCCGGATTGTTGGGATTGGTGACTTCGAGATCCACGCAGGCGCTGCTGAGAAGCAGCACTGCGGGAACACTCAAAGTACGCCAACGACGAAGAGACTGGGGCATTAAGGAGTTTCTCCTGGAAGGGATCACGTTCAGCTCAGAAGCTGACATCGATCATGGCCGTGATGGTCCGGAAGTTCGGATACCGGAAACCGTCGATTCGGAAGTTGAAGTCACCGCCTGCGGTGGCTTCTGGATCGAAGCCGGTGTAGCTGGTCCACGTCAGCAGGTTACGGCCAACGAGGGAGATCTTCATGCCCTGACTGAACGTACCCAGACCGATACGCGAGAGAAGATTCGGGGCGACGTTGTACGCAACGCTGAACTCGCGGAGGCGCGCGTAGGTACCATCTTCCACGAAATACGAGTTCGCATTCAGGCCATCATACAGGCCCGAGCCGTACCACGCCTGCGGCCGACGATCCGCCATCGGGCGGCCCGCCTGGTCCTGATCGCCGTGGCGTCCATCCTGAAACATCCACTGCTTGGTGAAGTTGTAGATGTCGCCGCCGCGCACGCCATCGATCAAGGCATAAGCGGTGAAGCGCTTGAAGCGAAGGTTCTGGGCAATACCGAACGAGAAATCGGGGTTGACGTCGCCGATCTTGACCTCGCTGTTGCCGTTCTCGTCGACGAACGCCACCGGGCGCTCCGTGTTCCGACCGAGCGCCGAGGTGAGCACCGGGTAGCCGTCGCTGTTGATCGTGTACAGCGAGGCATCAAGGCCCTGCGCCGTGATCTCGTCCAGCGTGCGCAGCCAGCGCTTGCCGTAGATCACGCCGAGCACTTCACCCTGCCGATAGAAGAACACGTTCTGACCCTGACCGCCGGCAGTCGCGCGGAACGGCGCGCGTCCGAGCGAGTCGATGCGCTGACGAGTGCGATCGGCGGTGAAGGTCACGTTGTAGCCGAGGTTTTCGCGATCCACCAGATTGGCCTGGAAGAGCAGCTCCAACGTTTTCGCGCTCACCGTAGCGGCGTTCTGCACCTGCGTGCTGAAGCCGTTGGCCTGCGCGAGCGACAACGGCACGTTCAGGAAGGCGTCTTCGGTCTTACGCGCTGCGTACACGAGTTCAGCCGAGAACTTGCTGGCGAACGCGACTTCGAGACCAATCTCATCTTCCGTCTGCAGCGCTGGGCGCAAGTTCGGATTGCCCAACTGTGCTTTGGAGATAATGCCCTGATTGACCGAGTACGTTTCGTACTGGTTGGCGAAGGCGGGGCGCAAACCTGCAGTACCGCGTGCCGCGCGAATCTTCATTTCCTGGATGCCAGGCATCCTGAAGTCTTCGCTGACGCGCCACGCACCGGCCACACGGTAGAACGTCGCATAGCGGTTTTCCGCACCGAACAGCGACGAACCGTCGCGGCGGATGAGGAAGTCGGCGACGTACCTGTCGCGGAAGTCGAAGCCCTGCGAGAAGAACACGTTCGTATTGTAGATCTCCTGCGAGTTCGACCCCACGCTGTTGTTAAGCGGGTCAATGGCATCGAGGTCGCGAACGCCGACAACCGTGAGGTTGTTGCCCGATGCATTCACATCACCCCGGGTCTGCTTCTCGGCGAGGTAGGTGACACGTGAGGTGGAGAGCAGGTCACCGAACTGCTTGGTCACGATCGCATTGCCCTGCATGTTCTCCGCGACGTCCACACGGCGGAAGATCGACAGAGCACCCGGCGACTCGATGCCGTCGGCTGTCAAGTAGCCCTTGAAGTTGTATTCCTCTTCGCCGCGGTTGGAGCGGTCGGTACCGTACTGCGCGTCGAGACGCAGCCACTCCACCGGACGGTAGCGCAGCGTGGCGGAGCCAAGAAGGCGCTCACGACGGAGACTGAAGTCCTGATTGGCCAACGCGTATAGCGGGTTGCCGCGCGCATTCGGCACGAAGCCCGGCAGACGCGGGAAAAAGTCGACCGGATCGGCATCGCCGTTCGGGCGCTGAAGGTTGACGTCGGGCGGCGCCTGGAGCAGCGCGAACCAACCATCATTGCTGTTCGGGTCGTAGTCGTTGTTGTTCAGCGTGTACGTGAGCGACGTACCGAAGTCGGCCTTGCTGTTGATGCGCTGGTCGACGTTGATACGGGCCGACTGCCGGAACTGGCCGGAGCGGAACGGCATGATGCCGCTGTTGTGGTCAGTCGTGAACGACGAGTTCAGGTTCGTGCTGCCGCCACGATATCCAAGCTGGAAGTTCGTGGAGTAGAACTGACCGTCCTGCAGCCATTCCTTCAGCTGGTTGCGGGCGCGACGATCACCGGTGGTCGGGTACGGATTGTCGGCAATGCCGTCCGGGTCGAGCGCACGCGTGCCCGGGCTCGTCTCGACGATCTGGCCGTCGGCGCCCACCAAGAAGTTGTGCGACTGGTTGAGCGGCACGTAGCGCGCCACGCCCGTGTTGCCGTACTCCGAGCGGATTGACATGCGCACGGTGCCTTCGGCGATATTCTTGCCACGCTTGGTGGTGATGGCAAGCACGCCGTTGGCCGCGTCGGAGCCGTAGAAGGCCGAGGCCGCGGCACCCTTCAGCACCTCAATCGACTCGATGTCCTGCGCGTCGATATCAGCGATGGAGAAGCGCGTGATCACACCGTCGATGATGATGAGCGGCGTGGAGTTGCCGACACCGAGGCTGGTGGAGCCGCGGAGACGGATCGCCGGTGCGGCGCCGGGATTACCGGTGCCGAGAGCGATACGTGCGCCGGACACTTTACCGGCCAAGGCGGCAACCGGCGAGGTGGCGGGTACTTCACGAAGCTGGGCTTCGTTGACGGTGGCGACCGAGAACGGAATCTTGGCCTTGGACTGACCGTCCGTGGTACCCGTGACAACAACTTCACTCAGGCGGAACGGGTCGGACTTGAGTTCGAAGTTCACGGTCTGCGCACCGGCGCTGAGCGTGATGGTGCGGGTGATCGGCTCATAGCCGATGAAACGCGCGGTGATAAGTACACTCTGTCCGCGCACATTCTCGGCCGGCACGGTAAGGGTGTAACGGCCCTGCTCGTTGGCGGTGGTGCTCACGCCGAGCGTCTGAATGGCGATCGTGGCGCTGATCGGGGTCGTGGACCCCAGCACCGTCACGGTACCGTTGATCACGGCGGACTGAGCCTGGGCCAGGCTGATGGGCGCTGCCAGAAGCAGCGCGGAGCAGGACACGGCACGCCAGAGCCGTGATCCGTACGGAGAAGGAACCATTGTCTGTTCT
>JBGTFN010000524.1:0-3885 GCA_041747275.1 Gemmatimonadaceae bacterium
CGCGGCCAGTCTGCGTTCTTCGCGAGCCGCACGTTCAACTGCTGCGAGACTGTCCAGCCGCCTGGCGCGCGCCGCACTGTCTGCACGCGCCAGCGTGGCGCTGTCCTTCGGCACTGTATCACGAGCCGCCGCAGCGGCTGACACGGAGTCCGCGCGTCGCTGCCGTTCTGTGGAATCGATGGCGAGTTGTTCGGCGCTCGTGCGCACGATGACGGCGCGCATGGGTAACGGATTCGAATCGGGCAGTGAGCGAAACGTGAACTGCGGTGGCGTGAACGTCTGCTCGTTGGCCAGTGGCTTGTCGAAGGTCAGCCGCACGCGACGACCGGAATCCTGAATCGCGATTTCGGAGATGCGAACGGGCAGCGTGTCACGAATGAACGAGTACAGTTCGATGGCGGCGCTGTCGATCAGCGGCACGCGCACCGTATCCCAGAGCTCCGTGCGCTCGAGCGTACGATTGTTGTTGCGATCGACGAACCCGCGCACGAGATACTGACCCTGCGGAACATGCCGCAGCACGAACCGCCCGACCGAATCGGCTACGGTGATGTATGAGGTGGTCGTATCGGTCACCGGCAGCGCTTCCACAATGGACCCGCGCGCCCCACGTCCCGCGGGCCAGTCGAAAACCACGCCGGTGAGAGACGTTTGCGGGATCGGGCCGCGTGTGGAGAACACGATCGTGATGACGGAATCAATGCTGTTGTTGCGCAGGTCCTGGATGCCTGCCCGGACGGTGACCGTGTAGACGGCGCTGTCGCGGAATCCGCGCTCCGGCCGTATCTCGAGTCGCGAACGCTTCCAGTCCACCCTGACGTCTCCACTGCGCGGGCTGATGAAGACGAGGTCGGCGAGATTCTGCGCGCCTTGCGGTGACTCACTGATCACCTCGTCGAACTGAAGCGCAACCACTCGTGGACGCACCGACGTGTCGCCCACTTCCGGCGACACGGATAACAGCATTGGAGGCAGGACATCCGGCGGGCCACCCGGAGGCGCGGCTGGATTCGCGCACGCGCCCGCCATCGCGGTCGCGCTCACGATGGCACCCAGGAGTGCCGCTACGCGCGATTTCAGCGACCACGCCATCAGGAACCCAACCGTGCAATACGTTCGAGCAACTGCGAATGACGTTCGCGCCATTCCTCGGCCTTGGCGCGTTCCGCCTGCACGAGCGCGGCAGGCGCCTTGGCGGTGAACTTTTCGTTCGCCAGGCGTCCATCGAGTGCCATGAGTTGCGTGTGCAGCTGCGTTGCTTCCGATTGCAGCCGCGCGCGTTCCTTGTCGAGATCCACCATGCCGGCGAGCGGCACCACGAGCTCGAATCCGTCGCGCAGGAGCGTTTGGGCGGCGGCTCCGTTGGGCGCTTCAGATGCAAGTGCCATCGACGATCGTGACATCGCGCCGGCGATCGTTGCCAGCGACTGAAAGTCGGCGAGACGATCGGCCGGGCCAACAAGCGTGGACTCCACAAACTGTCCTGGCGGCACGTTGTACTCCGAACGCACCTGTCGCAGCGATGTGACGGCGGCCCGCACAACTTCAAAGTCATCGCCGCCCGGCAGTCGTTCGCCGCCCGGTCGTGCGGTTGGCCACGGAGCGTTCGCGCAGTACGACGACGGACGCGGCAACGGCACGCGCTGCCACAACTCTTCGGTAATGAACGGAATGATCGGATGCAGCAAGCGCAGCGCCGCGTCGAAGGCATGCGCCAGCACCGTGCGCGCCACCTCGCGATCATCGCCATCAGCGGCGAGTCGCGGCTTCACCGATTCCAGATACCAGTCGGCAAGCTCATTCCACACGAATCGTCGCGCCGATTCCGCATACTCCGCGAGCCTGAGTCCGCGCAGGCGATCATTCGGCTCCCACGCCGCGCCGCCGGGACGCGCAGGACCGAGCGCCGCGTCGCAGTCGGCCACCGCCTGATCGAGTCGGTCGAGGATCCAGCGATCAGCGGCGGTGAGACGCGCGACCTCAACGCGATCCAGCGGTGTCACGGGATCTGACCCCACGCGCGACAGCAGAAAGCGCCCGATATTCCACAGCTTCGTGCAGAAGTTGCGCCCGGGCGCGAATGACTTGTCGAGATCATCGGGATCGAGCATGACGTCCACGCCCACGCCGAGCCCTGCGATCACCGTCCAACGCAGCGCATCGGCACCGTAGTCGCGCACCACATCGATTGGATCGATGCCGTTCCCGAGTGACTTGGACATCTTGCGATGCTGCATGTCGCGCACGGTGCCGTGCAGGTACACCGTGTGAAACGGCGACTTCTGCATGAACCATTCGCCCGCCATCACCATGCGCGCCACCCAGAAGAACAGGATGTCCGGTGCGGTGACCAGCACGTCGGTCGGATAGAACGCCTTGAGGTCGCGCGATTCCATGTCGGGCCAGCCCAGCGTGCTGAAGGGCCAGAGCCACGATGAGAACCACGTGTCGAGCACATCGTCATCCTGGCGCACCGGTCCTGCACACGACGGACACGCGGTGACATCGTCGCGGCTGACGATCGGTTCCACCCCGCACGCATCGCAGTACCACACGGGGATGCGATGTCCCCACCAGAGCTGCCGGGAGATGTTCCAGTCGCGAATGCCCTCGAGCCAGTTGACATAGACGGCTTCCCATCGCTCCGGCAAGATGCGCAACTCACCGCCGCGCAGCGCGCCAAGCGCCTTCGCCGCGAGCGGCTGCATGCGAACGAACCATTGGTCTGAAAGTCGTGGCTCGACGACCGTGTCGCAGCGATAACAGTGGCGCACGCTGTGATCGTGCGCGTCGATCTTTTGCAGCGTGCCGGCTTCCTGCAGCAACGCTACGACACGCTGCCGCGCGTCAAATCGGTCGAGTCCGCGCAGCGACTCCGGTATGCGTCCGTCTGCATCCACTACCTCGCGCATGAAGCCTTCGGCATCGATCACCACCGGCATGGACAATTTGTGTCGCTTGCCGACCTCGAAGTCATTGGCATCGTGCGCAGGTGTGATCTTGACCGCACCCGAGCCGAACTCGGGATCGGTGTACGGATCAGCGATCACCGGTATGCGCACGTTGGCAAGCGGCAGCAGCAACTCCTTGCCCACGAGATCGCGATAGCGCGCATCGTCCGGGTGTACGGCGACGGCAACGTCGCCCAGCATCGTTTCGGGTCGCGTAGTCGCGACCGTGATACCGCGCGAGGGATCGTCGGCAAGCGCATAGCGCAAGTGATACAACTTGCCCTTGGTGTCGTGAAACTCCGCCTCTTCGTCGGACAGCGACGTGCCGCATCGCGTGCACCAATGAATGACGCGGTGGCCCTTGTACACCAATCCATCGTCGTGCAGACGTACAAATGCTTCCCGCACGGCTCGCGAGAGTTCCGGCGAGAGCGTGTAGGCCGTGCGCGTCCAGTCGGCGGACGCGCCAATCGCCTTGAGTTGCTGCAGGATCGTGCCGCCCGTTGCCTCGACGAACTGCGCGGTGCGCGCAACGAACGCTTCCCGCCCGAGATCGAAGCGCGACTTGCCCTCGCGTGCGACGAGTTTCTCGACAACGTTTTGCGTCGCGATGCCGGCGTGGTCCGTGCCGGGCATCCACAGTGCCTCGTCACCCGCCATGCGGCGCCAGCGAACGAGCACATCCTGCACGGAGTTGTTCAGCCCGTGTCCCATGTGCAGGACGGCGGTCACGTTCGGTGGCGGAATGACGATCACGAACGAAGGCCGTGACGACGCGCGATCGGGATCGGCGGTAAAGACGCCGTCGGCGGTCCAGCGATCGTACCAGGTGCGTTCAGTCGCCGACGGATCGAAGGTCGGCGGCAGGTCGTCGAGAGAGGTGTATCCGGTCATGGGGCGTAAGCTATACGGCCGGTCCGGGTGCGTGGGCACG
>JBGTFN010000525.1:0-2230 GCA_041747275.1 Gemmatimonadaceae bacterium
TCGCGGCTTCACGGCCGCCAACACGGCGCGCTGTTGTGCCGCGTCGATTGCGCCGATCGCCGGGACGCGCAGCAGTCTCGGCGGCGCGAACGACCGGGAGTCGCGCGAGGTTGCGTCGAAGAATGTCCCACGCGGCCTGCACGTCAGTGTGCGCAATGAGGCACTGTGTGATCGGCACGATCAGGTCGGGATCGTACACGTGGTGAAATCCACCAACCCGCTTCGCACCGTTCCCGCGCACGGTCAGGCTGATGGTGCGGCGATAGCCGAACACGGCTTCATCACCGATCACGTCCGGCATCGCGATGGATTGATGCGCGATACGTTCGAACGCGTCGCTCACCAGCTGCGCCTTGGCCGAGCGCTGCGTGCGCATTGCGAGGTGCTGCCACTGACATCCGCCACAGTTGTCGCGCGTGAAGTGCACACAGGGCGCATCCACTCGATCTTGCGAGGCGACCAGCACCTCCTGCAAGGTGCCACGGGCAAACCGTCCGTGATTGCGCACCACTGCGCGAACGGTATCTCCCGGTGCGGTTCGGGGAATGAACACGGCAAGTCCCTGCAATCGCGCCACACCGTCGCCGCCTGCGGCCAGCGCTGCCACTTCGAGATCCTCCTGTGTCGGTGATACACGTGCAGCGCGAGGTGGTTTGCTGCCTTCGATGCGAGCGTTCACAGTCGCTCGCGGCGCGCAACGGCACGCCAGCCGTCACCGTGCACAGGCGACGCAGACGAATCTGTGGCTCCGGACGCAGTCGGTACCACGCGCACGTTACGATCGTGGTCTGCCGACAGGGCTGCGGCAATGGCGGCAAGCCGAATGGTATCCGCACTGGCAGGTTCACTCGTGAGCTCGGACAGGTGCGCTTCCAGCCACTGAATCGTGAGGTTTCCGGAGCGCACGTCTTCGTGTTCGAGCAACCGCAGGTGAAAGCCGCGCGACGTTTCCACTCCTTCGATCACCAGCTCACGCAATGCACGCTGCATGCGTGCAATCGCAAGTTCCCGCGTGCGCGCATGTACGATCAACTTTGCGAGCATCGGGTCATAGTGCAATCCGACCTCACTGCCATCCTCGATGCCGCCATCCCAGCGCACTCCCGGTCCACTTGGCACATGCAAGTGCGTGATGCGACCCGTACTGGGCAGGAAGCCGTTGGCCGGATCCTCGCTGGTGATGCGACACTCGATGGCCCAGCCGCGCGGCGTGAACGATTTTTGCTCAAACGGAAGCTTTTCACCCGCGGCAATGCGCAACTGCCACTGCACCAGATCGATGCCCATTACGAGCTCAGTCACCGGGTGCTCAACCTGGATGCGCGTATTCATCTCGAGGAAATAGAACTGCCCGTCCTTGTCGAGCAGAAACTCGCACGTGCCGGCGTTGACGTATCCAGCGGCGCGCGCCGCCGACGCGGCTGTTTCGCCCATGCGCGCGCGCAACTCACTCGATACCGCCGGACTGGGTGCTTCCTCGAGCATTTTCTGGTGTCGCCGCTGCAACGAACACTCGCGTTCGCCAAGATGCAGCACGGTGCCATGCATATCGGCGAGTACCTGGATCTCCACGTGTCGCGGGCCGTCGATGTACTTCTCGACGTACACTGCATCGTCGCCGAAAGCATTCTGCGCTTCACGCTGCGCCGACGCGAGCGCACCTTCCATTTCGGATGCGTTTCGCACGACGCGCATGCCCTTGCCGCCACCGCCCGCTGCCGCCTTGAGCAGCACCGGATAGCCGAATGTTTCGGCGATGGCTACGGCTTCTTTTGCGTCGCGCAACGCTTCGGCCGTACCGGGCACGACAGGCACCCCCGCCGCCGTTACGAGTTGTCGCGCGGACGTCTTGCTACCCATCGCCTCGATCGCTTCCGCCGGCGGACCCACGAACACGAGTCCAGCATCACGCACGGCGCGTGCAAACCACGCGCGTTCGGACAGAAAACCGTAGCCGGGGTGAATCGCCTCTGCGCCGGTGCGCTTTGCGACCTCGATCAGCCGATCGCCCAGCAGGTAGCTCTGGCTCGACGGCGGCGGCCCGATGCAGATGGCTTCGTCCGCCTCCCTCACATGCGGCGCACGCGAGTCCGCTTCGGAATACACGGCCACGGAGCGAACGCCAAGTTCCTGGCACGCGCGCACCACGCGCAATGCAATCTCGCCGCGATTGGCGATCAACACCTTGTTGAACATCTCTCGCTCAGAGCGGAAGGTTGCCGTGCTTGCG
>JBGTFN010000526.1:0-1875 GCA_041747275.1 Gemmatimonadaceae bacterium
GCGCGCGGCCTCGGCGGTGCGCACGTTGGCGGCCGTCGCGCCCTGCATGCCAATCCAGCCGGCCGCGATGGAGCACATACCACCGATGCCGTAGGCAATCGCGGTCTTTGGGCCAATGGCGAAGCCGAGCAGGCCCGCCACGACCAGCAGGAATGGAACGAGCACCACGTACTCGGCCCGCAGGAATGCCATTGCGCCGATGTGGATCTCGCCCGCCAGGTCCTGCATCACCTGATTGCCGGGAGACCGCTTCTTGACGCCGAAAAAGGTGAGAATCGTAGCGAGCAGGCCGATGCCGCCGGCGCCCAGCGCAATCAGCGGAAGATTGTCGAGCATTGGGAAGTGGTGAAGGTGAGTCTCGTGTTCACGACCACAGCCCCTGATGATAGCGCCTCAGCGCCGCGGGTGCGACTCCCGGTGGTCACCAATTCGCCGCAAGTCCGAGCAAGAACTGCCCGTCGTTGTACCGGCGTGCGCCGCGCGAGACTGCCTCACTGTCGTAGTTGTCGAGAAAACTCACGGTAAGCGCTGTTCGGCGCGACAAGCCCACTGCGAGCTCCGTGCTGCTCTGCACGACGAATCGATCGATCGCTGTCGCGCTTGGACGCCAGAACGTGATGTGCGAGAATCGTGTGCGCTCGCTGAAGCTGCGACGGACGCGCACCCGGGATGACCAGCGTGTGAGCCGACTCGACACGGCGCCTGCGGAGTCGGGCGTGACGCGCTCGTCGAGCAAGGCCACGCTCAGACTCACATCAGTGTCGTCGGTGCGGAACGCGGTGTACTTGACGCCAACGCCGGTGTTGTAACGCCGCGCGAGTCGCTTCTCGAGGCTTGATTCGATCGTCGCGAGCAGGAAGGGAGACCAGCGAGCCTCGGGGTGCCAATCGGCGGTGAGTGATCCCAGCCAGAGTCGCTTGACGACGCGCCGCGGTGCGTCGATGAGGGAGGCCTCACCGTACAACGTCTGGAGGCTGCCGCTGAACTCGAGCACGGAATCGGCGCGAGACAGCGAGGTTCGCGTTCCAAACGCTCGCTGCTCCGTTTCACCGAAGAGCAGGCTGCCGTTCAGCTGCGCCGTGCCGCTCCAGCGCTTCTGCTCAGCGGAAGATTGCGCCGACAGTTGCGCGGCAGCGGTCACCAGCGCCAAAGCGATCAGACGGGCCACCGACGACCAAGACCGTCGCGTCAGCGCGCGGACTCCGGGCCACCGCGCACGCTGACGCCATCCGCCGCGCGCTGCGACGCAAAATCAGGGATGGGCTGCCCCTCCCGGAGCAACTTCGTCACGAATCGCTGGCCCTCGGACACGCGTTCAATCTCCACCGCGACGGAGTCGATCGCCTGCTCGAGCTGCGCGAAGCGAGTCTCATGCTGCGTATTGGACGCGGCCACCGTGCGTCGTGTGCTGCGTCGCCAGATGCTTCGTGCGATCGCAAGTGAGATAGGGAAGAGGACCATGAACGCGATCAGCCCGTCGTTCGAGCTATCGTTGTTTCGCGACGTCTTTGCGACATCCTCAGTGGAGGATGAAACGCGGAAGTTCGCTGAAAGCGATGATCGGAGCGCGGAGTTTTCGGCCATCTCCCGTTCAATCGTCAGGATTCGTTCGTCGAGGAAGCTGAGCCGCTCCTCGAGACCGGTGCGTACGACGCGCGACGTCGCGTCTTCCAGCTCACGCGCGGTGCGGTCGCGTCGGCCCTGCGCCGACTGCAACTGATCTGACAGCCGGCTGCCTCGCGAGTCGAGTGCGCGCAGTTGGTCGCGAGTCATGGGAATGACCGTGCCGACGCCGGGAACATTGATGCCCACCGGAGCGCCTGGACTCGGCGCAAGCGCCGGTGCGTCCATCGGGCTCGGTGGCGACGCCGGGGG
>JBGTFN010000527.1:0-5995 GCA_041747275.1 Gemmatimonadaceae bacterium
CGGCGAGGTGGTGCGGACGGACGAAGATGACGAGGAGACATGGACTCAGGTGTACGATGCGGAGAGTTCGAGCGCGATCGATCGCGCCAGCTCGCGCCGCCTCACCTTGCCGCTCCCCGTCATGGGGAAGGCATCGTAGAAGCGCACGAGATCGGGAACCTTGTATTCAGCCATCGCGTCCCGGGCGAACAACATGATATCGCGACCGGTGATGACTGCGCCCTCCATGGGCACGATGCACGCGCACACCTGCTCCCCCAACACATCGTGGGGAATACCGATGACGCAGACATCGTCTACCGCTGGATGCGCCCGAAGCCGGTCTTCCACCTCGCGGGGATACACTTGGAATCCCCCGCGCGCGATGGTGTCCCGACGGCGACCAACGATGCGAACATAGCCATCCTCATCGATGATGCCGAGATCACCGGTGAGGAAAAAACCTTCCGGCGTGTGGACCTTGGCGGTCTCGGCCGGCATGCGCAGATAACCGCGCATGAGGAATGGTCCGCGCACGGCGATTTCGCCGACCGCTTCCGGACCGTGCAATACTCCCGTGACGACGTCGACCGCCATCACTTCCACGCCTGGCAAGGCGCATCCCACACTGCCCACCGCCTGCTCCTCGGAATCCGAGAAGCGGGTGATGGTGACGGTGGGGCCCGTTTCGGTGAGCCCATACGCCACCAGCACACGGCACCACGTGCGCACACGCTGCACCAGTTCTTCCGCGACATCCGTGCCGGCAATGACACCCGTGCGCAGTGACCGCACGCGATCGGCCGAGAACGACGGATCCCGCATGAGCAGGTGCCACATCGTGGGCACACCGTACAACACCGACACCTTCTGCGTTTCGATCGTCTGAAGCGTGTCGGCTGCATCGAACTGCTCGGTGACGACCAGTGTGGCACCCACCGCCAATGCTCCGACCATCACCGTAAAACCGAACACCGTGAAGAACGGCACCGGCGTTAGCACCCGGTCTTCCACCGAGAGTTCGAGCACCTCACCCGTCTGCATCGCGTTGCCGAGCAACGCGCGATGACTGAGGCGCACACCTTTTGGCTTGCCTGAAGAACCGGACGTGTAGATGACTGCGAGGTCATCGTCTTGCGGTACGTCGATGTGCGGCACGGCGCGGCCCATGCCGCTCGACAGCAGATCTTCGAACTGAAAGATGCGGTCGTCGTACCACAGATCCTCGTCGCCCACTGTCACCACGTACTGCAGACCGGGAAGGTCGGCGAGCACGTCTTCAAAGCGTTGAAGGAAATCTACGCCATCGAGCTGTTCGATGGTCACCACCACACTCGCTTCAGCGTGCCGCAGTTGATAGCGCAACTCGTGGATGTTGAGTTGCGGACTGATCGGAACCACGACAGCGCCAAGCCGAACCGACGCGATCAGCGTGATCAGCCATTCCACGCCGTTGGGCAGGTTGACCGCAACGCGATCACCCCGCTCAACACCCAACTCGGCGAACGCTGCTGCGAGCGCCGATGCTTGTGCGTCCACCTGACGAAACGAATACGACCGGTCACCTGCCACTACGACGAGGCGATCCGGGTGATCCCGGACGCGCGACTCGAACAGGGTGGTAAGGGTCAACTGGCTTGGCATTCCGCTCCGGTCATGGGACGAACAATCATGTAAATTACCAACCATGAACGAGATGCGGAAGCTGACACCGCCGATGGATCCGGGCGCGCCGCCTCAGAAACCCTCCACTGCGACGGGCCGTACGGACACGCACAGCCGAGGATCGGACGCCGGACGACGCTCGCATCGGGCACGCACTCCGTTCCGATCCCGACTCTTCACCGTCCTGCTGCTGTTCGCCATCGTACCCTCGTTGCTGGTCACATTGGCGTGGGTGGTGACCACCAGTCGTACGCTGCCGTTGATCGGCGCCACCTCGGCGTGGGATCGCGTCGGCGCCACCGGTGAGCGTGCGGTGTCCACGCTGGCGGATGCGCCGCTCACTGACGTTCAACGCGAGGTGTTGCGTGCACACGAGGAAGAACTGCGTCGCTCCGTCGAGATGGCCAAGCGGTTTGGCTTCGTGGTGCCCAACGCAGTGCGCCTTGTCGCACTTGGCGCGCTGGTGCTGCTGATGGGCGTTGCTCTCGGTGCCTCACGCGTGGCCGGCCATCTCGCGCGACAACTCAGTCGCCCGCTCGACGAACTCGTTGGATGGACAGGAATCATTCGTTCCGGTGCCTCGCTCCCGCCTGCGGCACAGCGCGGTGCACCGGAGTTCGAGGTGCTGCGCACCGGCATGCGCACGATGGCGGCGGAGCTGGAACACGGTCGCCGTCAGGCGCTCGAGGCCGAACGCGCGGAGGCATTTCGTGAATCAGCGCGACGCTTCGCGCACGAGCTCAAGAATCCGCTTACACCCATCCGCTTCGCGGTGGATCGCCTTCGCCGGAACGCGCCTCCTGAGTTGCACGACACGGTGGAAGTGCTGGCCGAGGAATCGGCGCGACTCGATTCCATGGCGCGTTCCTTTGCGCAGTTCGGTCGCCTGCCCGACGGACCGGCCGCCGATATCGACGTGTGCGACCTGGTTGCGCGCGCGGCTCAGTCTACGGTGCCTGAGCGCGTCACGTTGCGGCTCGATGTCTCGCCGGATCTGCCGCTGGTGCGCGGCTTTCACGACGCACTCATGCGCGCGGTTACCAATGTGCTCATCAATGCGGTCGACGCGTGCCCGGACGGAGGCTCGATCACCGTGCGTGTGAGCGCAGATCGGATCGGCGGGCGCCCCGGTATCTGCATCGAAATCGCTGACACGGGATCCGGAATCGAGGCGGCGCAACTCTCGCGCATTTTCGATCCGTACGTGACCACGAAGGCCGGCGGCACCGGACTCGGTCTAGCCATCGTCCGGCAAACGGTGCAGGCGCATCGCGGCACCGTGGACGCGCACAGTACGCCCGGTAAGGGCACCAGCATTCGTTTTGTTCTCCCAACATCCGCTGGAGTTGGATCATGAGCAGCATGTATCAGGCGCAAGGCACGCCCAATCGGCAGGATCTGGGTCGCGAGATCGAACGCAGCGTGCAGGAGGCCATTGAAGCCTCGATCCGCGCTGCAGAGGCGGCAGGCAATGCGGAAGCGGCAGCCGCGCTGCGCGATGCGCAGGTGGGCGACGCGTTGCAACCACCGCCGGAGCCACCCGAACCACCGATGCCGCCAGGCGGGACCGAATACTCGATTCGGCCAGGAAAGGATGGTTTCGTGTACGTGGAGACGCATGCCGATGGCAGTGAAACGGTCTCGCCGTGGGATACAGGCAACGTGATTCCGCCCCAGGTCACCGATATCATGCTCATCGGCGTGCTCGGACTGATCGGCATCATCATGGCATTTCCCATCGGTCGCGCGATCGCTCGATTCATAGACCGGCGCGGCACGGTCGCCAAGGTGCCCGATGAGGTCACGCACCGGCTGACAGCAATCGAGCAGGCCGTCGACGCCGTCGCGATCGAGATGGAACGCATGAGCGAGTCGAACCGCTACACCACCCGACTCCTGACGGAGCGCGCGACCGCGCCCGACTTCGCCGGTGCCGCAAGGCAGGCAGTGCCCGAACCCCATGTGCGAGGCTGATGCCGAGCGTTTTGATCGTCGACGACGAAGCAAACATTCGTCGCATGGTGGGCGCACTGCTGAGCGGCGAAGGCTACGACGTCTTCGACGCGCCGGACGGGCGCGCGGGACTGGCCGCAGCGGAGGCGCAGGATCCGGATATCGCACTTGTGGATCTGATGATGCCGGGCGATCTGGACGGACTGGCGCTGCTGGAGCGGCTGCGCACGCGCTTTCCCGACCTGCCGGTAGTGATGATGAGCGGACGCGCCGCGCTCGCCGACGCGGTGCGCGCCACGCGACTCGGTGCATTCACGTTTCTCGAGAAGCCGCTTACACCCGAGAGCGTGCTGCTCGCGCTCGCATCGGCGCTCGAACTTCGACAGGCGAGGCGCACGGCTCGCGCACTTCGAGAAGATCTTGGCTTCACCGCTGAAATGGTGGGAGAAAGTGAAGCGGTGCGCACGGTGCGACAGTTGGTGGCGCAGGTTGGACCGACCGACGCGCGCGTGCTGATCACGGGCGAGTCCGGAACGGGCAAGGAACTCGTGGCCGCCGCGCTGCATGCGTCGAGCCCGAGGCGCGACCTGCCGTTTATTCGCGTGAACTGCGCAGCGATTCCGCGAGACCTGCTGGAAAGCGAGATGTTCGGACACGAGCGCGGTGCGTTCACGGGTGCGACCGAGCGTCGCATCGGTCGCTTCGAACTCGCGCACACGGGCACGCTGTTTCTCGATGAAGTGGGCGACCTCGGACTCGAGGCGCAGGCCAAGCTGCTGCGCGCCATCGAAGCACGCGAAATAGAGCGTGTGGGCGGCGGCAAGCCGATACGCGTGGATGTGCGCATCATTGCGGCCACCAACAAGGACCTCACGCGCGCGGTCCGGGAGGGGAGCTTTCGCGAAGACTTGCTGTTTCGGCTGAATGTGATTCCGATCGAACTCGCGCCGCTGCGCGAGCGCCCGGGTGACATCCCGCTGCTCGTGCGCCACTTCGCCGAGCGGCATCGCACGCGCACCGGTCAGGCGTGCTGCAACTGGCCACCCGATGTCCTTCCGGTGTTCGAGAGCTACAAGTGGCCGGGCAACGTGCGCGAGCTTGCCAACATCGTGGAGCGACTTTCCATCCTCTATCCGGGTAGTACCGTGAGTGCGGAGCAGTTGCGACGCCTGCTGCCAGACGGCGCGGGAGCGTTGCCTTCCGCGATGCGAAGTATCCCGGAACCGGAGCTGGAGAGTGAGGTGGGACTCAGTGATGCACTCGAGGCGTATGAGCGCTCGCTCATCGCGCACGCATTGAGCGTCGCCGACGGCAATATTGCCGACGCGGCGCGGCGCCTGCGCACCGACCGTCCGAACTTGTATCGACGCATGCGACGTCTCGGCATTGGGGACGCGAATGAGGAGTAGTGCCCGCGCGACGATGCGACTGCTGCTGGCGTTGCTCTGCGTCGTGCCGACTCACTCGCTCGCGGCACAGGTACGCGGCGAGCCGCGCGTCGGGCAGCTGCCAGCGGCTGTAACGGCCGCTGTGGTCGAATCGTGGAACGCGTCCGCCACGCGCAAGGAGCGCGGTCGGTTCACCGTGTCGGCGAGTGATACGATCAGGTCTTCGCTGGCCGTCCTGGAGGGGCCGCTCATCGTAGCCGGTACGATCCTGGGCGATCTGGTCCTGATCAATGGCGAAATGCGACTCGATTCCACGGCCGTCATCACTGGCTCCCTGGTCGTGGTGGGCGGCACGGTCACCAACCGCACGCTCGGCAGGATCGATGGCGAGCTGCAGGCGTGGCGCGCCAAACTCTCGTTCACGGAGAGCGACGGCCGCCTGGCCGCCGATGACGACGCGACGATCTTCACTCGTTATGCGCGGTGGCGGGCAGGCGCCGGCGCCGACCTTCGAGATGTCATCATCAGGTCCGCGCACACCTACAATCGTGTGGAAGGACTGGCCATTCTCGCCGGTCCACGTCTGCGTCTGAACCGGGGAGAAAGCCGCGCCACGTTCGAGGCGCTTGGCATCTTTCGTACTGGCGACCGCATAGCATGGGAGCGGGAAAACCTCGGCCACCGATTGCTCGCCGAGTTTCAGGAAGGCAGCGACGCGCGGCATGTGGCGTTCGGCGCTCGGCATATCGACGAGATCGAGGCGGTTGAACAATGGTCGCTGTCGGCTGCCGAGTCAGGGCTGACGTCACTGCTGTTCGCGCGTGATTATCGGGATTACTGGAATCGAGTGGGCGGCGCCGGATATGTGCGCGTGGTGCCGGAACGCTCGGTGTCGCTGACGTTGAGCCTCGGGCGCGAGCGGTGGGAATCACGAGAGGCGCGCGATCCGCTCGCGCTCTTTCGCGGTGGCCGCGAGTGGCGCGCAAACCCAGGCGCGCTCGAGGGCACCG
>JBGTFN010000528.1:0-3076 GCA_041747275.1 Gemmatimonadaceae bacterium
GCGCCGGAACCTGAACCGGTGCAACGCAGCTCGGAGGAACGGCTCTCGTACATGGGCCTTCCCAGCGGTGAAGTGGGGGTGCCCGAACCCGACGTGTCTGGTGATGGCCCACCGCAGCCACTGCAAACCGTTGGCGTAGGCTTCGGTGGCGACAGTGTGCCAGTCGACGACGTTCCACTCACCGAATCGGCGCTCGAGGCCTTCGCGCTCTCCGAAATTGAAGTCGATTCGGTCGTCGAACTCGATCCGAGCAGCGCGGGGCCGCCGTACCCGTCCGACATGCTCGAAGCCGGACGCGAAGGCGAGGTCTACGCGCGATACATCGTGGACACACTCGGCCGCGCCGACATCACATCCTTTCTCGTGCTCGCCACCAATGATCCGGCGTTCACGCGCGCGGTCATCGCGACCTTGCCACGCATGAAGTTCCGACCCGCGCTCTCGCAGGGCGTTCGCGTGCCGCAGGTGGTGCAGCAACGGTTCCAATTCAGGATTCAGGCGCCTCCCGTTGTGGATACGCTTCCGGAGGGCATCCTCCGGTAAAGCGTGGTCGCTCGACAAACCAGTTTCAACGCAGAGACGCAGGGACGGAGAGGACGCGGTAGGGACTTTGGGAAACACCCCCCATACCGCCTGCCTTGGCGTCTCTGCGACCTCAGTGCCTCTGCGTTAAGCAGGTAAAAGCACTGGCCCACGCTCCGCGACCTCTCCCCCCTCCGTGACCTCCGCCGCCAACGGCGGCGCCAGCAGCTTGTACATGACCGGCGTCACGAGGCGTGCGATGAACGTGCTGGACACGAGTCCGCCAATGATGACCCACGCCAGCGGCGAATACAGCGCTGACCCCTGCACCGCGAGCGGCAGCAACCCACCAATGGCAGTGACCGCCGTCAGCACGATCGGCACGAAGCGTATCTCACCCGCCTTCTGGATTGCGTCGTCCAGGCCGTATCCCTCAGCGCGCAGCTGGTCGGTGAAATCCACGAGCAGAATCGACGTCTTGATTTCGATCCCGACGAGCGCCACGAATCCGATCATCGCGGTGAACGATAGCGTGTAGCCTGTGAGAAGCAGCGCCAGGATGCCACCCACGATGCCAAGCGGAATCACCGACGCCACGACCAACGTTGTGCGGAAGCTGCGGAACTCGAGTACGAGAATCGCGAGAATGCCGAACACTGCGACGATCACCGCCGACCCTATTCCGCCGAAGCTTTCTTCACGACTCTCGATTTCACCAGCAGCGTACATCCGGTATCCCGCCGGTACATCAATGGCCTCGAGCGCCGACAGAACATCACGCGTCACACGATCCGTATTGAATCCGCTTTGTACGTAGCTCGTGATGCTGACGGCGCGCACACGCTCCCGATGATCGATCACGGTGGGCTTCGCTTCGAAGCCAAGCGTCGCCACCTGGCCGAGCGGCACGAGTGCGCCTTGTACTGACGTCACGTAGATGCGGTCGAGCGCTTCGGGTGTCGGGCGGCCATCGTGCTCAAGTCGAACGACGAGCGGATGCTCGTTGCCATCATCGCCGCGAAAGTAGCCCGCTTCGAGTCCGGCGATGCCAAGCCGCAGCGTGCGATCCACCTCGATGCTGGGAATGCCGAGCAGTCCGGCCTTTTGGCGATCGACGTTCAGACGCAGATCGGTGCGACGCAGGCGAATGGGATTGCGCACGTACTGCGTGCCGGCCGTTCCCTGCATCGCCGTTTCCACGCGCGAGGCAAGCAGGCGCAGGGTGTCGAGATTGGGCCCCTCCACACGCATCGCAATGGGCGCTTCGATCGGCGGACCATTCTCGAACTCCTTGAGCTCGATGCGCGCCCCCGGATACTCGGCCAGCTGGCGACGCAGGGAGTCCAGCATGACCGGCGTGTCCACGGCGTCGTAGTCGTCGAGCAGCACGAAGAGTTGCCCACGATTGGCCGCTTCGGCGCGCTGAAAGACGTTGTAGTAGACGGGCGGATTGTCCTTCCCCACATTGCTGAAGATGCCGCGCACCGACGGATGCGCACCGATCACCTTCTCGGTGAATCGCACGGCACGATTTGTTTCCTCCAGACTCGAGCCGTCCGGTGTTTCAATATCGATGTGGAACTGCGGAGTACCCGCCGTAGGAAAAAGCGAGAACCCGACAGCCGGAATGAGCGCCAGGCTGCCCACGACCAGTGCCGCAGAAAGCGCGAGTGCGCGCCACGGATGGGCGAGCGCGCGGCCGAGCAGTGGGGCATACGTGCGGTGAATGCCGCGGTCCAGCAGCTGCAGGAAGCGGTTGCCTTCCTTGGACTCTTCGCGTGGCAGGATGCGACTTGCGAGCCAGGGAATCACCGTAAACGAGACGAACAGTGAGGCGAGCACCGCGTACACCACTGCGATTGGTAGCGACCGGATGTAGCGTCCGGCCAGCCCCGGCAGGAACAGCAGTGGGAGAAACGCGAAGATCAGCGTCGCAGTGCATCCGAGCACGGCCACAGCTATCTGCTTGGTCGCCTGGATGGCGGCATCACTGCGCGAATAGCCGGCACGCAGGAATCGCGTGATGTTCTCCACGACCACAATGCTGTCGTCGACCAGCAATCCCAGCGCGATCACGAATCCCACGATCGAAAGCTGATTGATGGAATAGCCGGTGAAGTTGAGCAGCGAGACGGCGATCGCCAGTGAAAGCGGAATGGATACCATCACCACGATCGACGCGCGCCAGCCCAGCGGCAGCAGCGTCACGATCACGAGTGCGAGCGCGATCGCGAAGTCGATGCCGAGCCGATTGAGTCTGTCGCTCACATTCACCGACTGATCGAACCCGCGCTCCAGCGTCACACCCGCCGGCAGGAGCGCTTCTTCTGCATCGAGCACGGGCCAGATGCCGTTTCGCACGTCGCTGATGTTCGTGCCCGCCTGTTGCGTCACGCTCACGAACATTGCGCGGCGTCCGTTCCAGCGTGTGATGTGCACCGGATCACCATAGCCCCACTGCACTTCGGCTACGTCACGCACACGCACGATGTTGCCGGCGTTCCCCGCAATCACTGTCTCGCGCATCTGGTCGAGCGAGCGATAGCGGCCCGTT
>JBGTFN010000529.1:0-4158 GCA_041747275.1 Gemmatimonadaceae bacterium
GCACGGCGTCTCGACGCGCACTACCGCGAGGTGCGACGGCGCGCACGGTGAGGCCCGGAAGCACCTGTTGCCAGCGGGCATGAACGAACTCAGGCGCTGCGACATGCACCGTTGCGCCCATGGCGTCGAGTGCTTGCGCAATGATTGCGAGCTGCGCTGAGCTCGCGTCCCATGTGCCACGTGCCAGTACAATCGCGCGCCAGCGACCGGCGCTGCGTTCGCTCGGAACGGCGCCGTGCGCGGCAGTATCTACGGAGGCGCGATTGCTCAATGCGCCGCCGTCACGGCGCCGGTCCGGGCGCCATCAAACTGCAGCGCATGCAGCCGCGCGTAGGTGCCTCGCAGCGTCAGCAGCTCCGCGTGCGTACCCTCTTCCACCAGTACACCTCGATCGAGCACAAGAATGCGGTCGGCATGCTGAATCGTGGACAGGCGATGTGCGATCACGAACACCGTGCGTCCCGAGAGCAGTCGGTCAATCGCTTCCTGCACGAGTCGCTCAGACTCCACGTCGAGTGCTGACGTGGCCTCGTCGAGAATGAGGATCGGCGGGTCGAGCAGCAGCGCGCGCGCGATGGCGAGACGCTGTCGCTGCCCGCCGGAGAGTCGCGCACCACGCTCGCCGAGCGACGTATTGTATCCATCAGGCAACTCGGTGATGAAGCCGTGTGCATTGGCGGCTCGCGCGGCCGCTTCCACCTGCGCATCCGTATACGCTCGCCCGCCGAACGCGATGTTGTTGCGCACGGTGTCGTTGAAGAGCACCGTGTCCTGACTGACTATCCCCGTCAGGGCACGCAGCGATTCGAGGCGGATATTCGCGATATCCACTCCGTCGATCGCGATACGACCGCGCGATGGCTCGACGAACCTCGGAATGAGGTCAACGAGCGTCGTCTTTCCCGCGCCGCTCGGCCCAACCAGTGCGATCACCTGCCCCTTCTGGGCCGAAAACGAGACGCCGCGCAACGCTTCGGCGCCGCCTTCGTATGCAAAGTGTACGTGCTCGAAGGTGAGCACACGATCGAACGACGCGCGCTCGATCGTGCCGCGATCACGGGCCACTTCCGATTCAGCATCGAAGATCTCGAATACGCGCTCGGCGCTCGCCAGGGACTGCTGCGCGACGGTGGGCACCTGCGCGAGCTGCTTGAGCGGCTGCAGCATGCGCATCACGAGGATGAGAAACGAGATCAGTTCGGCGCCAACCATCGTCTCTTCCACGAGCACGAGCCGTGCCCCCATCCAGAGCACCACTACGGCGACGATCGTGCCGAGGGTTTCGGTGACGGGTGCACTCAGCATGGAGAGTCGGCTCACCTTCACGTTGCCACGAGCGAAGGCCTCATTCGCTTCCCGAAAGCGCGCCGTTTCGTACGGCTCTGCACGGAACGCCTTCACAAGCCGGATGCCCGTGACCGCCTCCTGCACGATGCTCGTCAGCTCGCCGTGCTGGTTGCCCAGCTTGCGATGTCCCTTGCGCAGCTTGCGCAGCACCGGCATCAGCGCGGCTGTAATGAGCGGAGCGCCAACAAGCGACACGAGCGTGAGCTGCCACGAAAGCGAGACGAGCGCAACGATCGTGGCAAGCACCTGTGCGCCGCTCATGATCGATTTCGTGATGAGCTCGGTGATCACCGCCTTCGTGTTCTGCGTGTCGGTGAGCACGCGCGCGATGACCTGTCCCACCTTGGTGCTTGTGAACCATGGCATCGGAAGGCGCTGCAGGTGCGCGTAAAGGCTGCTTCTCAAATCGCGGACCACGAACTCCTGCAACTGCGCGCCCAGCTGTCCGCTGATCCAGACGAGCAGGTTCTTCGCCACGATCACGGCCAGGATGAACAGGATCACATTGAGCAGCGATCCCATCTTGTCGGACGGATCCAGGAACCAGCCGACCGTGTTGTTGAGCAGGTCGTTCACCAATCCCGGACGGTTCGTCAGCGGCGGCTCGCCGAAGAGCGCGTTCAGGAATGGAATGAGCAGCGTGAACGAGAAGACGTCGAGGATGGCGGCCGCAATGTTCGTCACGACCGTGAGCCCCATCAGCCCTCGGTGCGGCTTCAGGAAGCGAAGCAGCCGCGGATAGACTTCGAGCGGCGCGGCTGCACGCATCTCCGAGGTGTGCATTGCCACGGCTAGCGCCTGGGCGTCAACAACGACACGGGCAGGATGCACTCCTCGGGCGAAACGCCGCCATGCAGGAACGATCCGCGGTAGCGCTGCTGATACTCTCGCAACTTCGTGGGATACACGAAGAATGTGTCGCCCGTGGCGAGCAGGGTATTCATCGACGGGCCGCGGTGCGGCAGGCGCAGATCATCGGGATTGGTAAACAGAAGCGCGTAGTCTTCCCGTTCGGCGCGCAGATCCTCGCCGAACTTGTAGCGAAGGTTCGACGTTGCGTCGCGCTTGGCAAACACCGTGGCCGGCGTATTGCAGTGCAGCGCACCGTGATCGGTGGTGATCACGACCTTGATGCCGCGTCGCGCGGCGTCCTGCAGCAATGCGAACAGCGCGGAGGTGCGCACCCACTGGTGCGTGAGCGCGCGCAGTGCCGCTTCGTCACGCGCCACCTCGTACAGAATCATCGACTCGCTGCGTCCATGCGTGAGCAGGTCCACGAAGTTGAACACGAACGCAGAAATGCCGTCGCCGGCGATTGCGCTGGGCATATGGCGCAGCAGGTCGTCTGCGTCGGCCGACGAGGTGATCTTGCTGTAGCGCACGGGCAGCGCGATCTCGAGCTCCGCGAGCTGCGCCTGCAACAAATCCTTTTCGTGCGCGTTGAGCGTTTCGTCGTCGCGCTCACCCCACCAGTCCGGATGCCGCGCCGCGATCTCTCCTGGAAACAGCCCGCTGAACAGCGAGTTGCGCGCGTAGGGTGTCGCGGTTGGAAGAATGCCGTAATAATGTGTCGTCTCGATCTCGAACAGCGGCGCGAACAGCGGCTCGATCGCCTTCCACTGGTCCTGCCGCAGGCAATCGATCACGATGAACACCACCTTGCGATCGCTGCGCAGCACAGGCGCCACGAACTCCGAGACGACGTCTACCGAGAGTGGCGGTCGGTCTCCGTCGAGCTCACGAAGCCAGCGTGGATACTCCGTCTTCATGAACAGCGCAAAAGCGCGATGCATGTCCGGATAAAGTCCACGCAGTGATTCGTGCAGTCCCATCTCGCCTGCTGTCGCGAGGTCCACGTCCCACTGCGCGAGTTCCACCCAGCGATCAATCCAGCCGCGCCAGTCGAGCCCCTGATGACGCTCGGACTCGATGGCGCGAAAGCGCTCCACGAAGCTGCGGGCGAGCGCCTGGGAGCGAATGAGCGGGCCGTCGAGAATGCGGGTGACCACAGCCAGCACCTGACGCGGCGTCACCGGCTTGACGAGGTAATCGCGCACGTTCGCGCCAATCGCCTCCTTCATCGTGGCGTCTTCCTCGCTCTTGGTGATCATCACCACCGGCAGGGAGGGCGCGAATTCGCGCAACTCACGGAACGCGTCGAGTCCACGCGTGCCGGGCATCTGCTCATCCAGCAGCAGCAGGTCGAAGGCGCGATGGCGCAGCATTTCAAGCGCGTCGTCGGCGTTGGTGGCCATCTCCACCGCGTAGCCCTTGTCGCCCAGAAAGAGGCGATGCGGTTCGAGCAGGTCGGACTCGTCGTCCACCCAAAGGATCTGCTTTGCGGGAAGGGCCATATTGTACAAGCTACCCAAGGCCGCGCGGCTCGGTCCAGCGCGGCTGGCGCGAACTCGTTGCATCGCGCGTAGATTCGGCGGGTGACCATGCCTCAGCCTCCGTACGCGCTCGCGTCCGTCGCATTTCCGTTTCCGGCCATGGCCGGCCTTGCGGGACGTTTGCCATTGGGGGGCGGACGGGAAGTCGCGCTCGCGGTGTTGTCCATCGCACGACTCGCGAGTGGACTGCTGCCGCCCGACAACCTCATGGCGGAGGACAGGCAGGTGCGCGCCACGGCCGCTCGCGTCTGGCTGGCCTCTCTGGCACTGCCCGCCGCATTGCGCGTGCCGCTCGCCCGCGCAGTTGATGCGAGCGCGCAGGGTCCGGTCCACATGGCGGGTGCGCTGCGATTGATTTCGTCCTCCGCCGGAGCATATCTCGACGGAGCAGCCTCGCTCGAGGTCGATCGTCTTGTGC
>JBGTFN010000530.1:0-6469 GCA_041747275.1 Gemmatimonadaceae bacterium
AGGGCAATCGCCAGGAGCAGGGTCACGACGTTCACGGCGAACCACCGCCAGAGCAGGTCCCCGCGCATCGGGCGCACCGCGAGTTGCCCGCTCACCTCCGCCACAAGCCACGCCGGAGGGAAGGAGTCGCGTAGCGTCCCGGCGCCGAGGGGGTGAAGGTGGTAGTGCCGCTCCTCCGCCCCGCGAAACTCGCCGCGCCACGGCTCCGCGCGCACCTGCTCGCGAAGATCGGCCGGTATCGTTGCGAGGGACTCGTGCACCGTGAGGTGTGAGTGCCGTGGCACGTTCCATTGCCCGTCCATCGCTCGCGTGCCCTCGAGGCGCGCCGCCTCCTCGCGAAGCTGCTCGCCAAAAAGACGGTCCTCGACGGAGTAGAGAAACACCGTGGTCGACAGCCCCAGAATTGCCGCTACCGCAACGGCAAATCCGCTGAATGTCATCACAATCCGCGTGCGCAGCCGACGACTCATTCGTCAGTCTTCAAGCGAAAGCCCACGTCGTGGATCGTGACGAGCATCGGTTGGTCGAACGGTTTGTCGAGCGCCTGCCGCAACAAGTAGAGATGCGTGCGCAGCGGGTCCGACTCCGGTGGCTCGTCGCCCCAAAGTTTGCGAATCAGTTCACTCCGCGTCACCGCGCGCGGCCAAGCGTCCGCGAGCATCATCAGGATGCGATGTGCCGTCTGCCGCAACTCGAGCACCTGCCCCGCGCGGTGGACGATTCCCGTGCGCCGATCAATCTGCAACGAGCCGATTCGTTGGATGTGCGACATCCCCGCGCGCTCCCGATGCGAAAGCGCGAGGCAGCGTGCCAGCAGTTCCTCGTTGGCAAAGGGCTTCACGAGGTAGTCGTCCGCACCGGCCTCGAACCCCTTGAGCTTGTCGGTGAGGGTGTCGCGGGCTGTGAGCATCAGCACCGGGACGTGCCGATCACACTCCGTACGCAGCCGCTGACAAATGCGAAGGCCGTCCATTCCGGGCAAAGTGAGATCGAGCACCAGGACATCCGGAGGCTCGGCCAGCGCCATCTGGAGTCCGGCGCGGCCGTCGACTGCGAGATCAACACGGTGCCCGTGCCGAACGAGCAACGTGCGGATGCTCTCGCCGAGCGCCTGGTTGTCCTCAATGACGAGCAGATGGAGGCCGGGCGCCACGACTCAGTTCCGAATGCGCGCGAGCAGGGTTCGCGCCTCGTCCATCGCGGGATGCGTTCTCACGACTTCACTGGCGAGTGTGCGCGCCTCGTCCACGCGCCCCAGGCGGTAGTAGGCATCGGCGAGGGCGAGCGTGATGTTGGGTTCGGGCATATACGGGGCGGCGAGCTCCAGAAGGGAGAGAGCGCTGCGGACAGCGGTCAGGTCTTGTGCTGCCTGTAGATGATAGTAGCCGAGAAGTCCGATGAGCTCGACCTGCAGTTCCTTGTAGCTCACCGCGAGTTCGCGTTTGGCGATGAGTGGGTCGGCTCGCAACGAGCCGGCGGCGAAGTTGACCGTGCGCTCTTCCTTCCACGGAACGCGAGCCACGGGTGTGCGGCCGAGCGCGCGCACGACCGCCTCAGCAGTGGCCGCGGTGGCAAACGGATTCTGCCCGGTGATGAGGCGGCCATCCACGGCGACGTGCGGGAGCATCAGCGGAACCTCTTCCCAGCGCGCGCCGAGCCTGCGCAACTCATCCTCGAGCAGAAAAGGAAACTCCGGCAGCCACTTTTTGCCGAACACCATCTCCTCCTCGTTTGTCAGGCCTGTCACGGCGCGTCCGGCGACGAGTGATGTGCCATCGCGCGTACGCGCTCCGACGAGACCTGCGGGGCCGTGACAGACGGCGGACACGACACCGCCTTGATCATGGATCTCTCCGACGAGACGAGCGAGCGCAGTGTCAAGCGGGAGGTCGAACATTGCTCCCTTGCCGCCGACAACGAAGACGGCGGCAAAGTCGCGGGCGCGAAGTCCTGCCGTGCTCTGCGTGTTGCCGAGCTGCCGCATTGCCTCGGCGTCGGCGACGAACGAGGCGTTATACGCCGCCGCGCGATTGAAGCGATCCGCTTCCACGGCGCCACCTGCCGGGCTGGCGATCGCTACGGTGAATCCGTTGTCCTTGAAGATGAGATACGCCTGCGAGAGTTCGTCCATCTCGAAGCCTGGGCGCGTGCTCCCGCTGTCTCGGCCGGCACCACTCACGACGAGTAGGACGGTGCCCGCGTGCGTGGGCTGCGCAGTCTGCGCGCCGCCGAAGAGCGGGAGCCCTGAGAGGGCGGCGAGGAGGCTGATGATGACCAGGCGGTGGTTGGGGCGGCTGAAAGATTTCACGGCGGGTTCCGGTCGGAGTGAGTGTTTCGCTGACCGGAATCTCTCGGCGAGGTGTGACGCAGGTGTCAACGCGAGCCTGCGGCAGCTCCGTTAGCGTCGCCTTCGCAATCGATCGAGTCCGTCAAGAATCAGTTCCAATCCAAACGCGAAGTCCGGCAACCCGTCGTGCGAACCATCGGCCACTAGCGCACTCATCTCGTACATGTATGGAAGCGAATCAGCCGGTATCATCGGCAGGTAGCTCGCCGCAGCTGAGGCGTACTCGTCGGGGCTCACCGGGAAGTTCTGCTGCTGGAGCGTGTACCCGAAGATGTAGTTGTCCATCGTGTTCCACGCACGATCCGTCTCGGCCCACGAGAATCCGGCTTCACGAAGCACGCCAAGCGTCGCGTCGATATAGCGCAGCCTATCGGGACCGACGGTGATCCGCGATACGATCAGCATCGGCGCCCACGGGTGCGCCGTCATCACCGCAAGCGCAGAATGCGCGCGCGTGCGCATCGTCGCCTTCCAGTCGCCTCCGCGCGCGGGCAGCGTGATCTCGCCGACAACTATATCCACCATCCCGTCGAGCAACTCATCCTTGTTGGTGACGTGGTTGTACAGCGACATCGCCTCGACCTTTAGCGCTGTGGCAAGCCTGCGCATAGACAAGGCGTCGATCCCGTGCCGGTCTGCCAACCGGATGCCGGCGCGCAGGATGCGGTCGCGGCTGAGTGGAGTGCGTCGTGGCGTGGGCATACGGAGAAAATCACTCGACTGACACTGTAAGGCAACCTTGACGGACTTGATCGATGCCGCGGCGACGCCAGCGGAACTGTCGCAGGCTCGCATTGACACCTGCGTCACACCTCGCCGAGAGATTCCGGTCAGCGAATCAACCGCTCCCATCGGAGCAAGGCAGCCATCCGCAGCCTTGACCGAACTGTACTTACGGCGTATGCTTGTACTTACGCTGTACGCTTCATCACTTCACATCTCGCAGTTCTAATGCGCCACATCGTATCCGCCGTCGCTGGACTGCTCACTCTCTGCTCCGCCCTTGCTGGTCAGCAGACCCTTGCCGCCACCCTCGACTCAATCACAGTCATTCCGCGCTGGCACGTCGGCGGCGCAGTCGACGTAGGTCAGCCCGTTGGGGATTTCATACCGCAGGTCAACAATGCTGTCGGACTTCAAGCGCAGTTCCTGCTCCGACTGGACGCCCGCGGAAACACAAGGCTGCGTTTGCAAGGTGGATGGCTCAACTGTGGACACCAGAGTCAACAGGTCTGCCTCCGCGCTACGCCCGGATGCCGCATCGAAGCCAACGTCTGCACCACCGGAAGCTTCTGGAGCGGCGGCGGCGGGACTCAAGTGTCGATCGACAAGCACTGCGCCCCGGACCTCTTCACGATTCGCATCGGGTTCAGCACTGCCCTTGTGTGGGGAACTCGCGGATCCACACCGTGACGAATGTTGAACTCTTGCATATGAAGGCGGCGGTGTACCGACGCTACGGGCCGCCCAGCGTGGTAGTGGTGGAGGATGTCCCGCGACCGAAACCCGGCCCGAACGACCTCCTGATTCGCGTGCGCGCCACAACCGTCTCCTCAGCTGACTGGCGAGTTCGCAGTCTGAGTATTCCACGCGGATTCGGGTTCGTGAGTCGACTCGTCTTTGGTATCTTTGCTCCGCGTCAACCGATCCTCGGTAGCGAGCTCGCTGGCGACATCGTGTCCGTTGGTGCGGCGGTGCGCAACTTCGCCGTTGGCGACGCGGTGATCGTCTTTCGGGGCGCCAAGCTTGGCGCGCACGCCGAGTACTGCTGCATCAACGCTAAAGCGCTTGTGCAGAAGAAGCCCGAGGCGCTTTCCTATCGTACAGCGGCGGCGCTCGCCTTCGGCGGCACGACCGCGCTCGACTTCTTTCGGCGCGCCAAGTTACGCGAGGGTGAAAGAGTGCTGATCAATGGCGGCTCCGGTACCGTTGGCTCAGCGATGTTGCAGATTGCCGTCGCGCGCGGCGCCGAGGTCACGGTAGTGTGCAGTGACGCCAATCGCGAGTCTATGCAGAAACTTGGCGCCACGCGCGTCGTGGACTACAGAAGCAGCGACTTCGCCTCAGAAGGCCTGCGCTATGACGTGATCGTGGATACGGTGGGGAACGCGCCCTACTCCCGTGTGCGCCAGGCGCTCACACCAGGCGGCAGACTGCTGCTCGTGCTGGCCACGCTGCCTCAGCTGCTTCACGCACCTTGGGTGGACCTCACGACGAAACATCGCACCTATGCCGGTCCGGTTGCAGAGCGGCTGGACGATTTGAACACTCTCGTGGAGATGGCAGTTGCGGGTCAGTTCACACCGCTTATCGATTGCTGTCTTCCACTGAACTTGATCGCGGCGGCGCACGCGCGCGTGGAGAGTGGAAGGAAACGCGGAAGCGTTGTTGTGGAACTCTGACTACCCCAATCTCACTCTTCTTTCTCCTATATGCTCCGGCTTCTGCTCACGGTGGCGTTCATTGGCGTTGCCGTCTCCTGCTCTTCTGTCGAACACACGCCGATGGTCGATCCAGACTTCGGAAATCCGCTGCTGTCCGAACTTGCGCTTGAAGATCAAGCGGTGCGCCGCGGCGGGAGTGCCGCTCGAACCGACTTCGACCGACTGAAACTCGTGATTGGTGAGATCGGTGCAGGTCGCGTCAATACGAATGACGATCGTAGAAATGCAGCGCTGGTCCTTCAGCATTCGCCGATGACGTTCCGTGACGATGTGCTGGTGGCCATCAACCCGAACGACTATCTCCTCGCACATCATCTCGCGAAGGCCGCCTTCGAGGCCGGTGACTCGACTGCGCGGCATCTGGTCGCGCAGACGATCGATCGATTTCTCAGCCTGACCGAGGGGTACCAGAAGTACGGCACGAATCGGTTCATCAATCAGACGACTGGAAAAGAAGAGCTCGCGTACATCGACCGTGCGACGACGGATGCAGAACGTGCGACCTACGGTGTCGCGCCACTCGCGGACTTACTGAAGCAGTTCCCCGAGGCACCAAGGAAGCAGGCGCCCTGATGATTCAGATAGTGACTCGGGGAGATGCGTCAGCTCGGTACAGCGGTCAGAATGCGAATCCCAACTTCAGCGAGAACGAGTTCACACTCGCCACGCTGTACTCCGCTCCTATGCGCGCGATGGAGATCTCGCTCGTGATACCGACCATTGCGCGGGCGCCGGCTACCGTCTCGTCGGACAGCGACACGGCTATGGTCTTCTCGTGCGATGTCGAGATGTATGAGGAGACGCCGACGTACGGCGACAGCGAGATCCAGCGTGTGGAGTAGCTCTTGCTGCCCAGCAGGTCCGCACCGAACACCGTCAGGTTCAAGTCTTCAGGACCGAAGAGCGATACGAAACTCGCGCGAACGGAAGCAGCAAGGCCTTTCGCTTCGTTGTTCGCGACGTTGTACTGAACCTGGCCGCCGTAAAAGCCGTAGTTCGCATTCGGGTTCTTCGTCACGTAGATGCCAACATCCACGCGGTCGCTAACGCCGACGCGCGCGGAGAGTCCCGGGAACTTGAGTCCGCTGCCCTCGAACAGATAGTGAGCCGAGTCAGGATGCACGAACGTGTCGTTCCACGCCGACTCGCTGTCGTCGATGCCGGTTTCCCACTGCATCACCGAAACGTCCCAGTTTCCCTTCCCCATCGGCCGCGCGTCGGTGATCGGCCGGAAGTAGGCCACCAAGCCAGCCTCGCGCGTGAACTGCCGCCACGCACCCTGCGTGAGCGACGAGTGAAGTTGGAACGAGCACTCCTCCCAGCGCGTGGACACGTGGAGATCCGGACCGTGATAGTGGCCGCCGTGCCTATGTTGTGCCTGTCCCGCGGATGGCGCCGCCGCGAGTGCGGTGATCACCGCGAGGTTACTGATGAGGATGCGCTTGAGCATTGGTCGTTTTTCATGAAGGTGTGGCACGCGCGGGTGCCGAGAAGAACGGTTCGTATTTCGTTCCGTGGCTCATCCTACGGCGCGTTTCACAGACGGCGTTGACAGCTGACGCCGACTTCTTGACTATTCGTGCCAATGTCGAAGTCACTCCCGACCATCGCGGCCACGAGCACGCTGGCGATGGTGCGCACGGCCAGCGCGCGCGGTACCGACGTTGCAGATCTCCTG
>JBGTFN010000531.1:0-10585 GCA_041747275.1 Gemmatimonadaceae bacterium
TCGCGGCGCTCGACGCGCCGCACGCTGAATCAAGGCACGTGACCGCCCGCCAGGAGCCGCTGCAGCCAAGGGGCGAGCCACGTTGGCCCCTCTCCGCGCATCAGCTCTGCGTGGCTCGCCTGTACGAGGCGACCGTCGTGCGCGAAACAAATGACCGGATCGTCGCTTCCCGCGACGCCGAGTTCGCCCTCGAGTGGAAGGCCCACATGCGAGCCCAGATCCACAAGACGCGAGTCGCCGGCGAAGTTCACTGCAGCGCGGGTTGGCACCTCGTCCAGCAGCACAGTCATCACGCCGTCTGGACAGGCGCCTGAATGCGCGCGGAGTGTGAACAGCACGCCGATCGGTGCGAGCGCGAGTTCCGACGTCTGTTGCGCGATCGGAGCTGTTGCATCCACCACCAAGGCGACGTGTCCATCGCACGCGGCCAACGCGGTGACCAACGCGGGACCTCGGGGTAGCAGCAGCGCGGGCCGCTCGATCGCGAGTCTCCGCACCAGCGGGGCGCAGCGCTGCAGCAGCGTCACACCGGCGGCGACAAGCGCGCGTACGGGCTGATTCGCGACCTCAGCATCGGTTGCCGCAATGGCGAAGGGAAGCAGTGAGAACGGATTGCTCATCGCGGACGGACGATCGCTGAAGTCAGGGGCGTGAAGCGGCGTACCGGCCGGAGGTAGTGGTGCGGCACACCGAGACGGACATTGCCGCCAGTGTAACGGGAGGGCTCGTTGGGGCGTCCTTGCATCGTAGTGGTAACGCCCGAATGCTGAAAACAGGCAGCCCTCGCTCAACTCGTTTAGATTTCATAGTTTACCGTTTTTTCACGTCTCTGCGTGTCGAGGGATTTCATGGCGTTTGACGGATTGATGGTGAGTGTGTCCGGCGTGCGTGGTCGGGTGGGCGAGGCGCTGACCCCCGAGATCATCGCCACCTTCGCGGCCGCGTTCGGCGCGTGGGCAAGGCAGCAGCATCCGGATCGTCCCATCATCGTCGGGCGCGACAGCCGCGTGAGCGGTCCCCTGTTCACGCGCGTGGTACACAGCGCGCTGGAGTCGGTAGGCTGTCACGTGATCGACATCGGCATGGTGCCGACTCCCACCGTGCAGATGGCTGTTGAACATCACCACGCCGCGGGCGGACTTGCGATCACGGCCAGTCACAACCCGGTCGAGTGGAACGCGCTCAAGTTCATCGGGCCCAGCGGCTTGTTCCTGTCCGCGGCGGAAGGCGCCGAGATGCGCGCGATCATGGAGTCAGGGATTCCGCGCGCGACGTGGGACGAACTGGGTGCCACCACAACGGACGCCCATGCAGTGCAACGACATGTGGACGCGGTGCTCGCACTGCCATTCCTCGATGTACCGGCGATTCGCGCCAAGGCGTTTCACGTGGCACTCGACTGTTGTCATGGCGCGGGCAGCGTGATCATGCCGCAGCTGCTCGATGCGCTCGGCTGCACGGTTTCCGCGATCGGCATGCAGCCCGACGGGCGCTTCCCGCGTCCCCCTGAACCCGTGGCGGAGAATCTGGGCGCCCTGAGCGCTCTGGTGCGCGAGTCAGGCGCGGTGATCGGACTGGCCACGGATCCTGATGTCGACCGACTTGCGCTGACCGACGAAACGGGAAGGCCGATCGGTGAGGACTACACGCTCGCGATGGCGGTGCGCGCGGTCTTGCCGGCGCGCCCCGGCAGCGTGGTGACGAACCTCAGCACGAGCAAGGTGGTGCAGGACGCCGCGAGCGATGGCGGCGCCGAATTTCAGTTCGCACCGGTGGGCGAAGTAAATGTGGCGCTTGCGATGCAGGCCGCCGGCGCCACCATCGGCGGCGAAGGCAATGGTGGCGTGATTCTGCCCGAGTTGCATCTGGGACGCGATGCGCCGGTGGCCGTCGCGCTGGTATTGCACCTGTTGGCGACAACGGGCAAGAACGTCTCCGATTTCGTCACGGGACATCCGCGCTACGTGATCGTGAAGGACAAGCTGGATCGTCCCGACGCACCGCTGACGGCGGTGTACGCAGCGTTGCGCGAATCATTCCCCGACGCCGTTGCCGATACGCAGGATGGACTGCGCCTGGACTGGCCCGATCGGTGGGTGCACCTGCGCCCTTCGGGCACGGAGCCGATCGTACGTGTGATCGCTGAAGCGCCAACGGAAGTTGCTGCGCGACAGCTCGTCGCCGACGCGCGCGCGCCGCTGTCGGCGCTTGTCGGCGCGGCCTGAGCGTTCGAAGTACTCACCTGAACCAAGCGTCTTATGTGCGGAATTGTTGGATACGTTGGACCGCAGCTTGCGACTCCCCTGCTGATCGATGGCCTCAAGCGCCTCGAGTATCGCGGGTATGACTCGGCGGGCGTGGCCGTGATGAACGGAAAGGGCGTAGAGACCCGCAAGGCCGCCGGCAAGATCGCGCGACTGGAGCAGGCGATTCTCGACAGCCCGCCGCAAGGCACGCTGGGCATCGGCCACACCCGCTGGGCAACGCATGGTCCGCCGACCACGACCAACGCGCATCCGCACGCCAGTCACGATGGCACGATCGCGGTCGTGCACAACGGCATCATCGAGAATGCAACGACGCTCAAGCGCTCGCTTGAAGCGCGGGGCTACGTGTTCAAGTCGGACACCGACACCGAGGTACTCGCGCACCTCATCGAGGCCGCGTACGCCGGCAATCTCGAAGCGGCCGTCATCGAAGCGCTGCATCAGGTGGATGGCACGTACGGACTGGCCGTGATCTCGAGTCACGAGCCCGACAAGATCGTCGCGGCACGCAAGGGCAGCCCGCTGCTCGTGGGACTCGGCGAGAATGAGTACTACCTGGCGTCAGACGCGAGCGCCGTGTTGGCACATACGCGCGAGGTGGTCTATCTCGACGACGACGAGATCGCCGTGCTCACGCGCGACGGATATCGCATTCTGGATCTCAACGCCGAGGATCAGGACAAGCCGGTCAGCCGCATCGATTGGGATCTCGCGCAGATCGAGCGTGGCGGCTATCCGCATTTCATGCTCAAGGAAATCTTCGAGCAGCCGACGACCGTGATGGACACGATGCGTGGCCGCCTGCTGGTGGATGAGGGTTTCTCGAAACTGGGCGGCATCAATATCCTCAAGGACGACCTGACGGCCGTCGACAACATCGTCATCACCGCCTGCGGCACAAGCTGGCACTCGGCGCTCATCGGCAAGCTGATGATCGAGGAGCTATGCCGTATTCCCGTCGCGGTGGAGTACGCATCGGAGTTCCGCTACCGCAATCCCATCGTGCGTCCCAACTCGCTGTGCATCGTGATCTCGCAGTCAGGCGAGACAGCCGATACGCTCGCCGCCATGCGGGAAGCGAAGCGACGTGGTGCGCGTACGATGGGATTGGTGAACGTGGTGGGCTCCACGATCGCGCGCGAATCGGATGGCGGTATCTATCTGCACGCCGGTCCCGAGATCGGAGTCGCGAGCACCAAGGCCTTCACGAGTCAGGTGGTGGCCCTTGTGCTCTTCACGCTCAAGATGGCGCGACTGCGGGACATGTCGGTGGAGAAGGGACGCGAAATCGCGCAGGCGCTGGCCGCGCTGCCGCGTCAAATTCAGTCCATTCTGGATCGTGCGCACGAACTCGAAGAGATCGCGGAAGAGTTCAAGCGTGCGAGCAACTTTTTGTACCTCGGTCGAGGCTACAACTTTCCCGCCGCGCTCGAAGGCGCACTCAAGCTCAAGGAAATCAGCTACATCCACGCGGAAGGGTATCCGGCCGCGGAGATGAAGCACGGTCCGATCGCGCTCATCGACGAGATGATGCCCGTGGTGTTCATCGCACCGCACGATGCGGTTTTCGAGAAGATCGTGTCCAACATCCAGGAAGTGAAGGCGCGCAAGGGCAAGATCATCTGCATCACGACGCGCGAAGAGGAAGCGCTGGAAGGGCTCATCGACTACGAGTTCCGTGTGCCCGAGACGATTGACCTGCTCACGCCAGTGCTCGTATCGGTGCCGCTGCAGTTGCTCGCGTACTACATCGCGGTCAAGCGAGGCTGCAACGTGGACCAGCCGCGCAACCTCGCGAAGTCGGTGACGGTGGAGTAGCAGGCCGGGGCTGTCGATGCGCGTACTGTTGCAACGCGTCTCCCGCGCCGAAGTCCGTGTGCGCGCCGAAAGCGACGGTTCTCCGTACGTTTCCGGTCGCATCGACCGCGGATTTCTGCTGCTCGTGGGGCTGACGCACAGCGACACAGATGCGGAGCTGGTCTGGATGGCGGACAAGATCGCCGGTCTGCGCCTGTTCCCTGATGACGACGACAAGATGAACCGATCGCTCGCCGATGTGGACGGCGCCGTGCTCGTGGTGTCGCAGTTCACGCTCTACGGGGACGCGCGTAAAGGGCGACGGCCGAGCTTTGTGGACGCGGCTCGACCTGACCTCGCCATCCCGTTGTACGAACGTTTTCTGTCGTTGCTGCGTGAACGTGGTATGCGGGTCGCCAGCGGCGAGTTCGGCGCGATGATGGACGTCGAGCTGGTGAACGACGGACCAGTCACGCTCTGGCTGGAACGCGAGGCAGCGGCCGGTTCTCCCACCCATACCGAATCCACTACGTGACTGTTTTCTCCGCACGCACACTCGTTGCATTCACGGCGGTGTGTCTGCTCGCCGTGCTCCCGACGGTGCCGATGGCGCAGGCGCCCGCTGTCCCGCTCGCGCGCAACGCATCGTCAACCGAACGCATGACGTTCGCGGAGCAGGCGTGGGCAGCCGGTGACTACGTGCGTTCGCTGACCGCTCTTGGCACCGTGCTGAAAGGCGGCGATGCCGCGCGGTTTCGAGAGCGTGCAGCGCTGCTGACCGGCGAAAACTGGCGCACGTCGCTGGTCGCCGAGAATGCGCGCGCCCCGCGTTGGTCGCCTGACGGGAAGCGTGCTGCATTCGAAACGGGAACGGGAACGTCCCGCGTCACGCGCGTGGTGGACGTGCAGGCCGGTTTTCCCGTTCGCGCCGAGATCGCCGGCAGCGACGTGGTGTTCTCGCCCGAAGGCGCGCGCATTGCGTATCTGGCCGGGCAGGGATCCGACGCGCGCGTCATGGTGCGTGAACTGAGCAATGGACGAGAGTCGGCGGTTTCATTGCCGGGGCTGGTGCCCGCGCAACTTGCATTCGCCCACGATGGCGCGCTGCTGGTGGTAGCCGCCGCAATCGACAGCATGCGCACCCGCGTCTATCGCGTACCGGATGGCGGAGCGCCGACGCGAGTGAGCCGCACTGATTCCGTGGTGTCCGACGTGCAAGTCGCACGCGACGGGTCGCACCTGCTGTACGGCGTTGGTGGACGTAGTCCGGTGCAGATTGGTACTGGGCGCGGGTTTGCGGGTGGTCCGCCGCGTCGGCTGTTCGCGTTGCTGGATCTTGCGAGCGGTACGGAGCGAGTGATCGAGGGTGAAGGCGCGGTGCTCTCCGCGAGTGGCAACGCGGTGGCGTTCATCGCGCGCGACAACGGAAGCAATCGCGTGCATCGACTGTCGCTTGGCGGCAGCGGCCATGCGGGCAGAGCGCACGCCAACGAGCCCGCGCTGCTGCATGCGACAGGCAATCCGCTCACGGGACTCGCAATCACGCCCGATGGCTCGCGGGTCACCTGGCAGGAAATGCCGCGCGAAGACTGGGAGCTGTACAGCGCGCCGGCGGCCGGAGGTGCACCGGAACGTGTAACGCGTGAGATCCAGCACGACCTCATGCCGCAGTGGCTCGACAACGATCGGCTGCTCGCCGTGATGGGCGAGGCGCGGCATCGTCGATCGTATCTGTACACCGGCGGGCGGCGCATCAGGTTGTTCCACAACAACACGGTGCGCACCATCGCGCCCGAGTACGAATGGGCGCCGAGTCGTGATGGCACGAAACTGCTCATCGTGGCGGAACGCGACGGCGATACGGTGACGCCGCATCGCCATCTCTGGTGCATGGATCTGTCGCAGGAAGTCACGGTGGACGAACTGCTCGCACGCATCGACGGGAACCTGGTGAGCGAGCGGCGCCTGCGTGCCTCGGGCGAGCGCGCCTATGCACCCATCCTCGCGGAGGTGCGTCGAGCGGTAACCGACGTGAGCACTGACCGCGTCTACGGCTACGCATTCGACCTGTTCCAGTTCGACTCCAAACACATCTCGCAGCCCGGCAACGCGAAGGCGCAGCAATACCTCGAAGACGCCTATCGCAGCTTCGGATATCGCATGGTGCGGCGGCAGCCGTTCGAGGCACGAACTGCGGTCAACCAGCCTGCGATCTCCACCGCGAATATCCTGGCGGTACTGCCAGGCACGACGCATCCCGACATCGTGTACGTGATCTCGAGCCACTTCGATTCGCGCGCGCAGGGACCGGGCGCCGATGACAATACATCGGGTACGTCCGTGCTGCTCGAGGCCGCTCGCGTGCTCGCTTCACGTCCGCAGGCGGCGACGATCATCTTTGCATCGCTGACCGGTGAAGAGTCGGGTTTGCTCGGCTCGCGCGAGTTCGTACGGCAGGCGAAGGAATCACAGATGCAGCTGGCCGGTGTGCTCAACAACGATATGGTGGGCTGGGCAAACGACCAGCGGCTCGACAATACGATCCGCTACTCCAATCCCGGCATCCGCGATATTCAGCACGCCGCCGCGATCCAGTTCAGCAATCTCATCACGTACGACGCATTCTACTACAAGAGCACAGACGCGCAGGCCTTCTACGATGGCTACGGCGATGTGGTGGGCGGCATCGGGTCATATCCGGTGCTGGGCAATCCGCACTACCATCAGGTGCACGACGTGCTGGAGACCATCAACCACCAGCTCGTCGCGGAAGTCACCAAGGCGACGGTCGCGTCCATCATGTATCTGGCCTCGTCGCCCTCACGTCTCGCCGGACTGACTGCGCGCACAGGAAGTGCAAACAGCGCGGATGTGTCGTGGCAGCCAGCGCCGGAGAAGGACATCGCGAGGTACATCGTGCGGTGGGGACCCGAGTCGGAACCCGAGAAGTTCCGACAGGAAGTGCAGGTACCGCGCGCGCAGTTGTCCAACGCGCCGGCTGGCACGGTCGTCTCGGTGAAAGCCGTAAACCAGAAGGGGCTCGAAGGCTGGGATTGGGCGGTGCAGCGCGTGGTGGCACCGTAGATGCCTGCATATTTTCCGGCATGACATCTCCCCGCGTGATTCTCGCCTCGCAGTCGCCGCGCCGACGCGAATTGCTCTCGCTCATCGGCATCACTCATGAAGTGCAGCCGGCCAACATCGACGAGACGCCGTTGCCGCGTGAGCTGGCCACGTCGCACAGCGAGCGACTCGCGCGCGAGAAGGCGTCGCTGGTAGCGGCGCGTGAGCCCGGTGCGCTGGTGATTGGCGCGGACACGGTTGTCGTGGTCGGTGACACGATCCTCGGCAAGCCTGGTGACGATGACGATGCGCGCGAGATGCTGCGCCGTCTATCGGGCCGCACGCACAGCGTCTTCACGGCCGTCGCCATCGCGTGCGATGACATGGTCGACTCGGAGGTGGAAGGCGTTTCTGTGACGTTCCGCAAGCTGAGTGCGGCCGCCATTGACGCGTATGTCGCAACGGGTGAGCCGACGGACAAGGCCGGTGCCTATGGAATACAGGGCTACGGCTCGACGCTCATCGATCGCATCGAAGGCGATTATTTTGCGGTGATGGGACTTCCGCTCAGGCGACTGGTTGCGCTGGTGGAACGTGCGGGATTCTCATACCAGTTCGGACCGCTGCAACATCGCTAGCGTCTGTCGCGGTACTTCGCTTCCCACACGAGAACGCGCTGCATCACGTCAGCGGCAGAAATGCGTCGCATGCGACCGGGACGGTACACCATGTCGAGTGGATAGTCCTCGCCGGGATCGCCATACGCATCGATCATGAGGTCGTGGGCAAAGTCGTACGGTCCGACACGCTTCGGATTGGTGTAGCCGATCAGGCTGATCACTGGCGTGCGCAGCGCCACCGCAAGATGCAGTGGCCCCGTATCTGGTGAGATGGCCAGCGCTGCGCCGTCAATAATGGCGGCGAGCCGGCGAAGTCCGCTGCCGAGCGCGGAGTGTGCGAAGGGCGCAGCACGCATGATCTCCGCTTCGGCCGCGAGCTCGCGAGGCGAACGACCACCAACGAGCACCGGCTGTAATCCGTGCTCGTGATACAACGCGTGACAAACAGTCACCCACCGGTCGGCGAACCAATCCTTGTCGGGCTTGCTCGTCGCTACCACCAGAGGCGCGATCGGGCGATCGAACCGTGCAATGAAATCCGACTGCCACGCACGCTCCTCCTCATTCCACGGGCCGAGGTTCCACGTCGGCGCCGCATGCGGCACGCCGAGCGCATCGAGAAACTCGAAGTACTGATCCTGTACGTGCTGTCCGGCGTGCGGCGCGATGCGATGCGTGGTGAACAGCCAGTTCGCATCACGCGCTCGCACGCGATCGAAGCCAAGCTTGATTGGCGCGTTGGTGAAGCCGGTGATCACGCCGGCCTTGAAGTACACCTGGAGTCCCAGCACCAGGTCGAACCGCCGGGACTGCAGTTGCGCGCGCATGTCGAGAAAGGCGCGCCATCCGCGCGAACGGTCGAACACGATGATATCGTCCACCATCACATGCCCACGCACGAGCGAGGCCGGTCCGGGCTGCAGCACCCAGGTGATGTGCGCACCCGGATGATGGGCCTTGAGCGCGTGAATCACCGGCATCACATGCACGGCGTCGCCGACCGCGCTCATCATCACGATGCAAATGCGGTCGAGCTTCACGTTCGCCGGTAGCGGTGGCGTGGTGGATATCATGGCGTGGCGGCAAGCCCCGACTGCGCGAATCCCGCCAGCCACTGCTCGTCAACTGCACGCTCGTGTCGCACGTGCCACTTGCGAATGGATCGTACGAGACGGCGAACATTCAGCGCCATGACACCTGCGGTCGGCATGCCGCGGAATGTGACGACATCCACGTCGAGCACCCACGCGTGCAGTCCGCCCGCCTCGCGCACCAGCAACATGTTCTTCACGTTCAAATCCGGATGCACGGCGCGCGCGGCCGCGAGCTTTGCGAGCAACGTCAGCACCGCTCGCACGCCCTGCTCGCGTTCGACGCCCGGTGCGGCATCGAGCAGCACGGCACCGAAGTCCCAGGCGTCCGGCACGAAGCGAGACAATACGTCCACCCGCCGCAAACCCGGACCTGCCGGATACAGCGCATAACCGAGCATCTCGGGTGTGGGTACGCCGTGCTCGCGAAGCATCATGCTCACCGCCGCTTCACGCGGCGCGCGCGTCGGCATCAGATACCGGTCGCCGGTGATCGGCGCGAACAGACCACCGTGCCACGCGTGACGCACAACTGCCGTCGTGCTGCACTCGGGCAGGTCGGCCACGTACACCACGCCCCGACCCTGGAGTGCGCGCGGTTGTGGAGCAGACTCGGCCCAGGCGTACAGCGTCCCGAACGAGGTGAGCCGCGCAGACAGCGCGTCGAAGAGGTCGGGCAGGGCTACCAGAGTGGCCGCACCGACCGGCCCGGAGCGAAACGGAATCTCCGCCACTCAGCCGATGTCGTCCGCTGTCGGACGCTTGATCGCCGGACGTAACGTGGTGCCTGGTCCCTGCGGCGGCGCAACGAGTGGCGAGCGATGCATGCCCGTATGACGCAGATGATGCGGCATGTCGGGCTCGGCACTGTACACTGTGATGGCCGGGCCACGATGTCGTTCCGGCACCAGCTCCGGCCGCTCGCGCAGCGGCACCGGGTCGGCGAGCAGCGCCCGCACAGTTTCAGTAACGAGCACCTCGCCTCCGCGCGCGAGGCCGCACAGCCGATTCGCGAGGTTCACCGTATCGCCGATGAGCGTATACTCGAGTCGCCGCGGAGATCCGATGTTTCCGACGAACGCCTCCCCGGCATTGATGCCGATGCCGGCGTGCAGCGCTGATCGGCCATCGGCGGTCCAGCGAGCGTTGAGTGCCGAGAGTTCGCGCTGCATGTCGAGCGCAGCGCGCACGGCGCGATCCGCGTCGTCCGGCTCGGCGACGGGTGCGCCCCAGTACGCCATGAGCGCGTCACCGATGAACTTGTCGAGCGCGCCGTCGTGCCGGAACACGCACTCCACCATGGCGGCAAAGTATTCGTTGAGTTGCGCAGCCATCTGGTCAGGCGGCAGCGACTCCGCGACCTCGGTGAAACCACGAATGTCGCTGAACAACACGATGACGCGACGACGGTCGCCTCCCAGCACCGCGTTGCCGCGTTGATTCGCAATGCGGTCGGCAAGTTGCGGCGTGAAGTATCGCTCGAAGTTCTCACGCACGCGTGTGGCTTCGCGCAGCCGCTCCATCGACTGCTCGCGCTCCATTGCCGCCGCCGCGAGCCCCGCGTACGCCACCAGGAAGTCGAGATCCGCTTCGTTGAATGCGTTCGCGTCGCGCAGGTTGTCCACGTACAGGACGCCCAGCGTGCGACGCCCTTCGCCGATGAGCGGTGCCGCAAGCGCCGATCGCACCGCCTGCGTGCCGACGGAATCGCCGGTCAGACGCGCATCGGTGCTCGCGTCGTGCAGCA
>JBGTFN010000532.1:0-9273 GCA_041747275.1 Gemmatimonadaceae bacterium
GACTCGAGCGACTGCTTGTCGGCCTTGGCCGGCTCGACGCCGAAAACATCGTCGCTTACGTGGGCGACGCCCGCGAACCCGCCGTGCGCGATATGGACGCAGTGCTGCTCGACGTGCCCTGCACCGGCACGGGCACGTTCCGGCGGCACCCCGATGCACGCTGGCGCATCAAGACTTCGGATCTTGCGGTGATGTCGACGGTACAGCGTGACATCCTGCGAACGGCCGCGAGTGCAGTGCGCGCAGGCGGTTTGCTCATCTACTCCACGTGCTCGCTAGAGCCCGAAGAGAACGACGCCCCCGTGGACGCATTTCTCGCCGACCACCCCGATTTTGTGCTCGAACCGCCGCCGCCGGGCACAGTGCCTGACACGGTGCTCGACAATGGCCGGCTGCGCGTCTTGCCGCACAAACATGGCGCGGACGGCGCGTTCGCCGCTCGGCTTCGTCGCGCGGAGCGCCCGTGAGCAAGCGCTCGATGTTCGATGCGCTGCGCGGCAACAGCGCGCGCACCTGGTGGAGCCGGGCAGGCGTGGCCCTTTTTGCCGGATTGCTCGTGGGAGTCGGAGGAGGATTCCTCGGACTCCGGATTTTGCGCGGTGATACTCCGACCGCATCGATTCCCGAAGTGGAGGAGGAGGCTGGTCAGTCCGCTCCACGCCGCACGTACAGCGGACCTCGGGCCGACGGCGCGCGCCGGCGTGACGGCGAAGCAACCATGGTGGGTAGTGGCTCGTCGTCGAATAGGGACAGTGTAGCGGTGGTGCCGGATCTTCTCGGACGCGCCGAGGGCGACGCGAGGCGGCTGCTCGAACGCGCCGGCTTCACGCTCGGCGAGATTCTCTTTCGCCAGGCTGACGAGCGCCTCGGCACGGTGCTCGAGACTTTTCCCGTGCCTGGTGAACGTGTGCAGCTTCCGGCCACGATCAATCTCATTCTGGCCGATCGTCGTCGATCAATCGACTCGATTCCGTATAGCTACCCCAGGGACACAACGCCTCCTGTCGCCGCTTCCGCGCGGGCCGGCGTGGACAAGATCGCCATACGTGTCGATTCCATACGCTCGTCGTTCGATACGATCAGCACACGTCCCGATTCCACGCGCTCGATACTCGATGTGAGCGCAACACGACCTGATTGGCTGCAATGAGCGTCCGGATCGCGCCATCGATTCTTTCCGCCGATTTCGCCAGGCTCGCCGACGAACTCGCCATGTGCGAAGCGGGCGGCGCCGACTGGATCCACGTCGACGTCATGGATGGCCGCTTCGTGCCCAACCTGACCTTCGGTGCCAAGGTGATCGAGACGGTGCGTCGATGCACGACGCTGCCGATCGATGTGCACCTCATGGTGGTGGAGCCGGAGCGTTATTTCGACGATTATGCGAAGGCTGGCGCCGACGTGCTCACCATTCACGCCGAAGCGGCTCCGCATCTGGACCGCCAGCTGGCGCGCATCCGTGAGCTCGGGTGTCAGGCGGGCGTCGCGCTCAATCCGGCGACGCCGCTCGAACATGTGCGCGAGATCGCGGCGCAGCTCGACCTGCTGCTGATCATGACCGTGAATCCCGGATACGGCGGTCAGAAATTCATCGAGTACACGGTGGACAAGATCGCACGGGCGCGACAACTGCTCGACGCCGCAGGTTCAGGCGCGGTGCTCGAAATCGACGGCGGCGTGAGTCGCGAAACGATTGCGCGTTGCTGGCGCGCCGGGGCCGACACGTTCGTCGCGGGCAATGCGGTGTTCACGGCCAATGATCCGCAAGCCGAGATTGGTGCGCTGCGCGATATGTGCGGGGTGATGGTATGACGATCAGGCAACAGTGGATGGCCGTGATCGGCATCGTGGGCCTGCTGGGTCTCGGACTGTTCGTCGGCTCCCGCCTCGTAGGTGATGAGTTCTACGATGTCCGCGTGGGTTCGCAGGCACCCGGCTTCAACGCGGTGGATATGAGTGCCCCCGATGGTTCGCTGAAGACGCTGAGTGACTATCGCGGCAAGGTTGTCCTGCTCAACATCTGGGCGACATGGTGTGCGCCGTGCCGCGAAGAGATGCCGAGCATGGAGCTGCTGCATCAGGCATTCAGTGAGCAGGGCCTGGCGGTCGTCGCGGTCAGCATTGACGCCGAGAATATGGAGCCGGCGATCCGCGAGTTCGTCAAGGAGTACAATCTCACATTCGACGTGCTGTACGACGCAACGGAGCTCTTTCGAGCTGTCTATCGCTACACGGGAGTTCCGGAGACATATGTCATCGACCGAAGCGGCACCATTCGTCGCAAATGGATCGGTCCGGACGACTGGAACTCCGAATCCAATCGCAAGTTCGTCGAAATGCTGCTCACGGAGCCCAGTGCGTAGCGCATCGCGCGCGCTCCTCGACTTTCGCACCGCGTGAAGCGCCGACTGCGCGGCGAGTGGCCGCGGGCGCTCGTGGCGCTGGGTCTCGCGACGAGTTTGTGGCTGGTCGTCAGCGCCGAAGAGGCCACGTCCGCTTGGGTGCCCGTTCAGGTCTCGCTCACGCTCGAACCCGGCGTCTCGCTGGACGCCCCGCCGCCCGAAGTTCGCGCACTCGTCGACGGCAAACGGCGAGCGCTCTACAAGTTGTTCTCCGAGAACCCCACGATGCAGCGGGCCGTCACATCGGCTGACGGCGATAGCGCACAGATCGAGCTGCGTGCGCAGGATGTGGATCTTCCGGCCGGCAGCGAAGTCGCGGTGCGCGACCTTCGGCCACGGCTGCTGTTGGTGCTGTTGCGGCAGCCGAACAGGAAGTCCCCGGACGCCGCCGCAGCGGACTCCGCGGCTCCGTGAGTCGTTCGTGAGCCCTGCACCTCCGCTGCGCCGCGTGCTCGGCATCGAAACATCGTGTGACGAGACATCAGCCGCTGTCGTGGAGCACGACGGCACATCGTTCACGCAACGCTCTCTCGTGATCCTGTCGCAGGACGTACACCGCTTGTTCGGTGGCGTCGTTCCGGAAATCGCCAGTCGCCAGCACCTCACGGCGCTTCCGCCGGTCGTGCGGGCAGCGCTGCGCGATGCCGAGTGCGAGGTGAATGATTGCCACGCCATCGCGGTGACACACGCCCCCGGGCTGGTGGGTGCCCTGCTTGTGGGCGTGCACTTCGGCAAGGCGCTCGGCCTCGCGCGCGGCGTGCCCGTGCTGCCGGTGCATCATCTTGAAGGCCATCTTTTCGCGACAGCGCTCGAACATGCAGATGCGGTGCCGCCGTTCACGGCGCTGCTCGTGAGCGGTGGACACACACTGCTGCTCGACGTGCCGGAGTGGGGCACATATCGCCTGCTCGGTCGCACACGCGACGATGCCGCTGGCGAAGCCTTCGACAAGGTCGCCAAACTGCTTGGCCTGCCATATCCCGGCGGTCGTCCGCTCGAAGAACTGGCGCGCAGTGGAGCGGCAAAGCGACATGTGTTCTCGCGTCCCATGCTGCGCCGCTCTCAACGTCCCGGAGATGCGGACTTTTACGACCTGTCGTTCAGCGGACTCAAGACCGCCGTGCTGCTGGCCGTACGCGCTGCCGAAGCCAATGGCTCGCTCGACGCCGAGCGCCCGCACATCGCGCACGGTTTTCAGGAAGCGGTGGTGGACACGCTGGTCGCCAAGACGCTGCGCGCCACGCACGCGTTTGGTCGCAAGCGCATCGTGCTTGGCGGCGGTGTCGCGTGCAACCTGTCGTTGCAACAGGCGATGCAGTCGTCTGCCGAGCGCGCGCGCACCGGCACGCGCGTGTACTCACCAACGCCGCGACTTGCGACGGACAACGCGGCGATGATCGCGGCGGCCGGCGCCTTCCGGTTATCGCTGAGGGAACACGTTGCGGCTGATTTTTCGGCGCACGCGTCGCTGCCCATTCCCGGACTGATCGAAAACGCAGATACCGACGTAGTCGCACACTCCGCATCGCGCTGACACGCCATGCAAGCGACGGTCGGCATCACGCACCAGCCAACGATCTTCACGATCGGTCCGCTGGAGATCACGGGATTCGGGCTCGCCGTGCTGCTCGGCTTCGTCATTGCGCAAATCATCTGTCAACGTGAACTGCTGCGACGCGGTCACACGGTGGAGGCGGATGCGATCCCCGATATCGTGCTGGCCGCGTTGCTCGGCACACTGATCGGCGCGAAGACGTACTACGTGATCCTCACCGGCGATCCGTCAGCGTTCCTCAGTCGCGGTGGTTTCGTGTTCTGGGGCGGCTTCATCGGCGCCGTGCTGCTCTGCTGGCTTGTGGTCATTCGCAAGCGACTCGGCTTCATGCGCATTGCCGACGTGGCAGGAATCGCGAGTGCCGCCGGCTATGCGGTTGGCCGCACCGGATGCTGGGCGGTGGGAGATGACTACGGCCGGCCGTGGAGCGGCGCGCTGGCCGTACGATTTCCCGAGGGCGCGCCACCCAGCACCGTCTTCAACATGCAGCAGCAGTTCGGCGTGTCTTTCCCGCCCGGCGTGTCTGCGAATACTGTGGTCGCGGTGCATCCCACGCAGCTCTACGAGGTCGCACTGGGCATGCTCATGTTCTCGTTGCTTTGGCGGCTGCGGGACCACAGACAGGCAGATGGCTGGCTGTTCGGACTGTACTGCGTCCTGGCCGGGCTGGAGCGCTTTGCAGTGGAGTTCTTCCGCGCCAAGGACGATCGGTTCGTCGTCGGCCTCACCGTCGCGCAGCTGATCGCGCTGGCCGTGGCGGGTGTGGGCGCCGCCATTCTGGTGGCGCGGCAGCGGCGGAATCCTGATGGTATTTCTCCCCATTGATTCGCGCCTTGCCTCCCTGTATTGTAAGAGAGCATCACTTGAGAACAGTTCTCATCTCTTACATATCGGTCTGTGAGCACTCTGCTTCCCGTTCTGGACACGACATCGGCACCCGCAGTCGGGCTGGTTGCCGCCGCCCAGCCGTGCACGCTCTCCCAGTGTCGTCCGGGAAGCCGCGCGACGGTGCTCGGCCTCGACAACTGTGCATCGGATGAGGCCTGTCGCCTTCGTGCGCTCGGATTGTGTGAAGGCACTTCGGTCTCCGTGATCGACTCGCGCCACGCCATGGTGCTCGATGTGCGCGGCACCCGCCTCGCTCTCGGCTCAGCGCTCACTGCCGGCATCACCGTTCAGCCACTGCCCGCCGTTCGTTCGGCGCGCGGCTGAACCCGTCACCGGTGGTCCGGCTCCGGCCGTGAGCGATCTCGCAGTCTCCGTCGTCGAGCCAACTCCTCCGACGCCACCGCCGGCCCGCGACACCTCGGTACTACGTCTGGCCTTGGTCGGTAACCCCAACACCGGCAAGACCACACTGTTCAATGCCCTGACGGGTTTGCGTCAGCGTGTCGGCAACTTCGCGGGTGTCACCGTGGAGCGCGTGGAAGGCTTCTTTCGCACGTCGGCCGGCACACGCGTGTCGTGCCTGGACTTGCCAGGCAGCTATTCGCTCTCGGCGTCGTCTCCGGATGAGCAGATCGCCCTCGAGGTGCTGCTCGGCCGGGCCCGCGATGGTTGGCGCCCCGACGTCGTAGTCGTTGTAGCCGACGCAGCACATCTCGAGCGCAACCTCTATCTCGCGAGCCAGGTCATCGAGCTGGGCGTGCCGGTGGTGATCGCACTCAACCAGATGGATGTCGCCGCCGCGAAGGGCATTTCCATCGACATCCCCGAGCTGATTCACGCGCTTGGCGTGCCGGTAGTGCCGATCATCGCGAAACGCGCGCACGGTATCGATGCGCTCGGTCGCGCTTGTGAGACGGCCATTACGCTCCCGCCGCCGTCACGTCGCTTCTCGCTGCCTACCGTTGCAGAAGACGCGCTTGCACCCGTTGTCGAACGACTCGAAGCAAGCGGGCTCGGCAACTCTGCCGCGCGACTCGAAGCGTTGCGATTGCTATCGGTGCAACACGCAGAACCGCATCTCGCGTCGGTGGAAGGACTGGATGACGCCCGCAAGGACGCCGCGGTGCTGCTCGCGCAAATCGGTGTGGCACCGCAACGCGTTGAAGCGGACGCGCGCTACGGTTGGATTGGCGAGGTGATGGCGCAGTGCGTGGTCACACGCGAAGAACATGGACGTAGCATATCCGACCGCATCGACGCCGTTGCACTGCACCGCTTCTTCGGGCCGATGCTGTTCGTGATGCTGATGGCGATCGTTTTTCAGTCGGTATTCTCGTGGGCCACTCCGATGCAGGAGGCGATCGAGGGCGGCATTGCTGCACTCGGCGCGCTGGTGGGCACCTGGATTCCGGAAGGCGACCTGCGATCGCTCGTAGTGGACGGCGTATTTGCCGGTGTCGGCTCCGTACTCGTGTTTCTGCCGCAGATCTCAATCCTCTTCCTCGTGATCGGCGTACTCGAAGACAGCGGCTACATGGCGCGCGCGGCGTTTCTGATGGATCGTGTCATGCGCCGCGTTGGATTGCATGGGCGCAGCTTCATTCCGATGCTGTCCGGCTACGCGTGTGCTGTGCCGGGCATCATGGCCACGCGCGTGATCGAGAATCGACAGGACCGACTCGCGACGATGATGGTCGTACCGCTCATGAGCTGCTCGGCGCGACTGCCCGTGTACACGCTGCTGATCGGATCATTCGTGCCTGCGGTCGCGCTACCGCTCGGTTTTGGACTGCAGGGCATCACGCTGCTGGGTATGTACCTGCTCGGCACGCTCACGGCACTGGGCGTGGCCGCGATGTTCAAGAGCACGTTGCTCAAGGGTCCCGTGCGGCCCATGATTCTCGAGCTGCCGTCGTATCGCTGGCCGAGCGTCCGCACACTGGGAGTGACGGTATGGCAGCGCGCCATGCTGTTTGTCCGGCGCGCGGGCACCGTCATCATGGCGCTGTCCATCGTGCTGTGGGCGATGGCGTCGTACCCCAAGACCGCGCCCGACCCCTCGCTTCCCGAGGTGGCGCAGCAGGAACAGCAGCTCGAGTCGAGCGCGCTCGGACAAGTGGGCAAGATCATCGAGCCAGTGGTCCGGCCGCTCGGTTACGATTGGAAGATTGGAGTCTCCATTGCCGCGAGCTTCGCGGCGCGCGAAGTGTTCGTGTCCACGATGGGCACCATTTACGGAGTCGGCGGCGCCGAGGAAGATGCGGTCGCCTTGGGCGAACGCCTCAAGGCCGAACGCGATCCTGTGACCGGTGCGCCCGTCTACTCGACACTCGTCGCGCTGGGCCTGATGGTGTTTTACGTCTATGCCCTGATGTGCATGAGCACCACCGCGATCACCGTACGCGAAGCCGGCGGCGGGCGCATTGGCTGGTCATGGGCCGCAATCCAGTTCGGTTACATGCTCGCGCTCGCCTACGGCGCCGCTTGGCTGGTGTACAACGTAGGACGCGCCCTTGGCTACGGAGGCTAGCGCATGCAAACGCTGATCGTGCTCGCAATCATTGCGTCGGCCGGCATCTTCCTTGCTCGTCGCGCGTATCGTTCATGGAGCAAATCGCGAACCACCTCGGGCTGCGCGAGCGACTGCGGCTGCTCTGAATCAACAAAAGCGCCAAAGTCCTGGGACACCACGTCAGTGGTCTAGTTTTCTCTAATCAGTTTTTCGCGCGTTGGCGCGTTTGCGCCTTTGCGCTCTCTGCCAACGACAACGCGCAGAACGCCGGCATCGAGCGGGACAACGAGCGCCAACGCGCCAACGACGCATTACCGAGTTGCTTTCGCGACTTGAGTTCAGGGGCCGGTTCTGAGGCTGGTGGCAATGTCGGGCCACGCCGCATCCGCCGCTGCATACAGCTCGCGCAACGCCGACACCCATCTGCGCCAATCGCCGAGCCGGCTATCCGGCGCACTGCCTTCGAGCGTTGTAGCCGCAAGCGCCACCCGTGCCACCGCCTCACGCACGGTTTGCGCATTCTCTTCGAGGATGGCTTCGAGCGCGCGCGCCCGACGCGCATCTCCGCCCGTACGCTGTCCCGCGAGCTCGGTCAGCGCGCGCCACAACTCCGCACTCACCCGATCGATATCGAACAACGCAAGTTGCCGCAGCGGATCGCTGATGCCCACGACCTGCCGACGCGCGGCAAGCAGCGGCGCGAACCAGCGATCATGCGCGGACTCCGACTCGCCAAACGCGTCACCAAATGCGCGCAGGCTGCGCGTAAGTTCGGGCATCGCGAACGCCGCGCCGATCGCACGTTGCAGCAGCGCTCGCGCGCCATCCTCATGCACCGTCAGTTCGAGCACGTCGCCGTCGTGCACATAGACGTGCGCCTTGTGCTCGACCATGTGGACACCATCGAGCTCCGCAAAGGCCATGCGCATCGAAGGCGCAGCAGCGCGATCCGCGAGCAACGCAGACTCGTCTGCACGTAGTGCGACCAGCTCATCGATCTCGCGTCCCCGCCAGAGTCCGACCAGGCGCGCGTTTGGCAGGAAGTCGGAGGACTCGTCTGCAGTGTGTGCCGCGTCGGGAGAGTGGTGCGCCTCACGTTCCGTCACCCGAGCAAGGCCTCCAGCACCAGATCAGTGTTGGCAAGGTTCTCGAACACCGCATGCGGTGCATGGGCGGCGAGATCGTCTACCGCATAGTGACCGGTGGCCACGCCAATCGCGCGCGCACCAATCGAACGTCCGCAATGCAGGTCGGCCGGTGTGTCGCCGATGATGACAACCCGCTCGCCGGCCAGCTCGCGGCCCAGCATCTGCGTGGCACGCTGCTGCGCTACGCGCGGAAGTTCTGGCCGACGTTCGTGGTCACACCCAAACGCATTCACGCGAAAACGCGCGAAGTCGACGCCGACCGCGCGCAGCTTGGCTTCGGCACCTCGGCGCACGTTGCCCGTGAGCAGGCCCATGATCACGTCGTCGCGCGATTCCACCGCATCGAGCAGCGCCTCGACTCCATCGTGCAGCTTGGCGGACAACGGCTCACGCTCAAAATGTATGTGAAGGTTCGACAGGTATGTCTCGAGCACCTGATCCATGCGCGCATCGATGTCGGTGTCGTTGATCTGCGCCGACCGCATTTGTTCGCGCACGATCTGGCGGTCCGTCTTGCCGTCGTAGCGATAGTCAGGATCTCCGGAGGCTCCGAACACCAATGTGAGCGCGGCCTCCATGGACTTGCGTCCGGCGCCGTCGGTCCAGAGCAGCGTACCGTCGATATCGAACAGGATGAGCTTCACGGATTCATTGGGGAGAGAGGAACGGCATGGCGGTGGCTCAGCGAGGGCAGTTTGCGTTCATCGGTGTCACGAATCCATTACGCAGCGCGCGGCTCGCTGGCAGGCGCGGTGGCAGGCGCGGTGG
>JBGTFN010000533.1:0-1796 GCA_041747275.1 Gemmatimonadaceae bacterium
GCGTCGGCGCTGCCACCGCCCAGTCCGCCGCCCACGGGAATGTGCTTCTCTATCGCGATGGCGAACCCGTCGGGCCAACCGGCGCGCTCGGCGAATCGGATGGCGGCACGCCATGCCAGGTTCTGTTCCATCGGGCCCAAACCGCCGTCCGGCATACTCGGACCAGCGCAGTCGAGGGAGCGGCCCCGTGCCGCTGTGTCGATGTGCACTACATCATGAAGTGCGAGCTTGATGAACAGCGTCTCGATATTGTGAAAGCCGCTGGAGTCCCGACCGAGCACGCGCAGCAGCAGGTTGAGTTTGGCGGGTGCCTCGACGCGGACGCTGCTCATGCCTTTGGGGTCGCTGGATTCGCGTCGTCTCCCGCAAACGCCGCTCGCGCGTCGACCACCTCGTCCTTGCGCTCGGCGGCACCGCGAATGTCCTGCAGCTTGATACCCAGTCGACTGAGGTAGATCAAACCGAATACGGTGATCGGAATGAACGACAGCAGGTGGTAGCCGACTGCCCAGCTCAACGCGATCGATTCCGGTACGCCATACACAGCAAGTCCCCTGACGGCCGCCAGCTCGAACACGCCGACATATCCTGGCGACGAGGGCAGCGCCACGGCAAATCCGAGCACACCCTGCAGAAAGAGCGCGGCGCTGAACGGCGCGTCGAGGCCAACCGCCTGAAACCCGATCCAGAGGGCGAGAGCATGCACCAGCCAGTGCAGCACCGCCCACCACAACACTTCGAGAAAGCGTTTCGCGTCGCGCAGAACGGCCAGCCCACCGAGTGCCTGATCGACGAAGCCAACGATGCGATCGGCAAAGCGTGGCAACAAGCGATCGGCAACGGCGCGCACCAGTCCCAGGACGCGCGCGGGCATCAGCACGGCGAGATAGCACACCAGCAACAGCGCTATCACTGCCGCGATGCCGCTGATCGCAAACTGCGTAATGGTGAGGCCGGCGAGGCGTGCGCCCGCGGGAAATGCCGGAGACAGCATCGCGCCGAACATCATCGCCAGCAGCACAATCGCGTCGAATATGCGGTCGACTGCCAGCGACGCGAGCGATGTCGTGAACGAAATGCGCGGCACTTCTCGTGTCAGCGAGAACGCACGTGCCACTTCGCCAGCGCGCGCTGGAATGACGTTGTTCACCATCATGCCGATGGCCGTGCTGCGCCACGCCGGACCGAACGGTACGTCGCCCGACACCGGCGCGAGGATCGCCTGCCAACGACGCGCGCGAAGGGGAAAGATCAATGTGGCAACGATTGCGCAGAGCGCGAACAGCCACGGATTCGACGCGCGCAGCACGTCCACGACGTTCCCGAGCGGAACGGCGCGCAAGACGAACCACAGCAGCACGGCGCTCAGTGCAAAGCCAAGCGCGGTTTTCCAGTTCAGTTGCACAGCGGGAAACTAGGCGTGGTGTTCAACGGGCGACTGCCAGGTCGAGCAGGTCGCTCAGTTCGTCGAGCAGCGCGGATATCGTCGGATCCATGGCCGTGCCGCCGGCACGCTGCCACGCGGCACGCAGTTCGTCGCGAACGGTGCGGGCTCGCGCGAGCGCGCTCTCTCCGTGATAGAGCAGTGATTCGATTGGCACGACGATGGCGGGCGCCTCAGGGCGCTCGACATCTGCTGCGTGGACGTGCGTTTCCTGCGCGGTCACATGGGCAGGGGTAAAACGCGCCGTCGGCAGCGGCAGTGGTGTCGGCAGCGGGCGGGGCGTCTCGACGCGCGGCATGGCAGGCTGCGGCGGAGGTGTGGCGCTCCGTTGAACTGACGGCCGCGACGTGGG